>JAUPKM010000285.1 GCA_030837445.1 Actinomycetota bacterium | reverse complement strand
CTTGCCATCCTGCAGTTTCGCATCGCTGGCGACGATGAACGGCAGGATCACGTCGTCGATGGTCTTTGTGTTGCCGTGCACGTGTTGGATCTTGCCCAGCAGCGAGTAGCCGGTACCCGTGACCGTGTAGCGATCGACCGGATCCAGCACCTCGACGACCGTCATCTGGTTCATCGTCAGGGTGCCGGTCTTGTCGGAGTTGATCGCCGAGGTCGACCCCAACGTCTCCACTGCCGAGAGGTTCTTCACGATCGCATTGCGCTTGGCCAGCCCAACCGCACCCAACGAGAGGATCACTTGCACCACCGTCGGCAATGCCTCCGGGATGGCAGCGATCGCCAGCGCGATCGCCGTCACGAACAGGGTCTTGCCCGATTCGCCGCGCGCGAGCCCCAAGGCGAACATCACGACCATCGTCAGCAGCGCCGCTACCGCGATCCATTGCGTCATCCGATTGAGGTTCTTGGTGAGCGGCGTGTCCTCCTTCGCGGTGGACTTCAGCATCCCGGAGATCTTCCCGAACTCCGTACCCGCGCCAGTTCCGGTGATGATCATGGTGCCGCTGCCATGCGTCACCGGGGTGTTCATGAAGGCCATGTTGGTCTGGTCGCCTGGGCCAAGGTCGCCGGAGGCGAGCACGCCGTCGCCCTTGGAGGCCGGCGTGCTCTCGCCGGTCAGGGCGGACTCGTCGATCTGCAGCGCGCTCGCGTCGATGATTCGGCCATCCGCGGGGACCTGATCCCCTGCGGACAGCAGCACGACATCGCCGACAACCACCTGATCGGCAGACACAGCGGCCTCGGCGCCGTCCCGCCGGACCCGAGCCGTGGCCTTCATCATCGACTTCAGCGCGTTCATCGCGCTCTCCGCCTTACCCTCCTCGCGCAGGCCGATCACAGCGTTGAAGACAGTCAGGATGAACAGTAGGAAGGCCGTGCTCCACTCCTGGATAGCTAGTGACACAACGCCGGCACCGACCAGGATGATCTGCATGAAGGTGCGGTACTGGTCGAGGAACCGGAGCCAGCCAGGACGGGACTTCTCCTCCGGCAGCGCGTTCGGCCCATTTTTCGCCAGGGCGGAAGCAGCGGCCTTCGTCGACAGCCCGGTGGCGGGGTCGACCGCCAACTGTGTGGCCACTTCCTCGGCAGTGATCGAGTACCAGGCGGCACCCGCCTTCCCGGGGGCTGGGTCCTGAGTTGTTGCGGCCATTTCGAGCCCATCCCTTCAGCCCTGCTCACACCGGTGGCGATGCCCCGGGGGCAGGGTCTGACGTGCCAACCCAACGGCCAGTGCATCCGTTCGACTCGCGCGGAACCGGGCCGAACCGTGCTTCGAACGTATCAGTCTTCCGGAACGAACCTCGAGTCAGTCTTCCGGAACGAACCTCGAGCCGTAGATGACAATGGCATCTCTGGTCTGCTTGGCCTGGTACAGGGCCGAATCGGCACGCGCCCAGGCAGCAGTCAGATCGGGCTCAGTGGACGCCAGCGACGCGACCCCGATGCTCAAAGTGACCGGCGGTCGGCCATCGGCCGGGAGTGGCTCAGCTCCGCGCACCTCCGCCGCTATCCGATGGGCAACGGCCTCCGCAGCCTCCGTTTCCGCGCCCGAGAGCAGCAATCCGAACTCATCCCCGCCAAGCCGTCCGACAACGTCGTTGGCTCGCACGGCGGACTGGCAGATCATTGCGACCCGTCGAAGCGCAATATCCCCACCTGCGTGTCCGTAGGTATCATTGACGTCCTTGAAGTGATCGACGTCGATGATCGCGAGCGACAGCGGGGACCCGTGTCGGCGCGCCCTGGCGACCTCGCTCTGGCCGGCCGATGTCAGGCCCGACCGGTTGAATACGCCGGTGAGCCCATCAAGGGCCGCAGCTTTGTGTAACTCCAACTCCCGCAGGGCCAGCGCGGCGAAGTCCCGCAGGATCGACACCTGACCTGGATCCAGCGTGCGCGGTTTGCGGTCGATCACGCACAGGGTCCCCACGTTGAACCCTTCTCGAGTCGTCAGCGGAGCTCCTGCGTAGAAGCGAATATTGGGATCACCGATGACCAGTGGATTCTCCGCGAACCGCGCGTCCTGGGCAGCGTCCGTGACCGTGAAGACGACATCGTCGAGGATTGCGTACCCGCAGAAGGCCAGTTCCCGAGGGGTCTCGGCAGCGTCGAGTCCAACCCTGGACTTGAACCATTGCCGCTCACCATCGACCAACGACACCAGCGCGATCGGCATGTCGAGCAACCCGCTCACCAGCCGCGTGATCCGATCGAAGGCCTCCTCCGGCGGGGTGTCCAGCACCGCAAAACTGCGGAGGTTCTCGACCCGATCTTCGTCATTGACCGGAATCGGTGCACCCAGGGCTGGCTCGGACATCTCGCCAGCGTAATGCCTGGCGGACTCACAACTCTCGATGCGAATCCACCGCTGTTGGCCAGGAGTCCGACGGGCCGGGTTACTCCGGCAGCGGAGCCTTCGGTTGAGTGACAGGATGCTGCGGGTCCGCGACCTCCGCTTCACCGTGGACCGCCTCGGAACTGGAGAGCTTCACGATGCCGAATCCGACGAGCACCACCGCAATCGCGATGAGAAGGAGATCGAGCGGGGAATCGTTGATCTGAACGTCGAACAGGTACATCGCCGCCACCGTCGCTATCAACGGATTCACGACGATCATGGCCGCCGAGGAGACCGTCACCGGCCCCGACCGGAAGGCGAACGTCGCAAAGGCCACACCGCCGAGGGCACCGAAGACCGCGAGGGCGATCAACACCCACAACAGCGGCGCGGGCGGCGCGCCGAAGGCTCCTTTCGCAGCGACGACGTAGAGGGCGTTGATGACTCCGGTGGCGGCGCCATACATGGCCGCGCGACCGGTGTCACCCAGCCGACGCCCGATCAGCATGCACACCCCGAACCCCACCAGCATTACCGAAAGTGTGACGAACCAGCGCATCGTCGTTGAGGTGTCATTACCTTCAGTGGGCTGCGCGACGACCAGGAACACTGCCAACGACGCGGACACCACCAGGATCCACATCCAATCGCGCCTGGACACCCGAATCTTGCTGACCACAGCGGCAATCGGTGGGATGAAAATCAGTTCGGTGACCAACAGCGGCTGCACCACGGCGAGCGAGCCGAGGGATAGGGCCACCAGATGGATGGCGCCGGCAACGTAGAAGAGCACGGCCCCGGCAAGCCAGACGGGGTGCTTCATCAGTCGCTTGAAGCCACCGCCCTCACCCGCCTCTGCGCCCATACTCGCCACCGTCCCCTTGTGTTGCAGGACGTAGGACAGGGAATAGACGGCGGTCGACACCAACATCACAACAATGGCCAGGATCATGAGTCACTCCGATGCGCAATGGCCCCCGGTGAGGCGTGGGTCCCATGGTCGTGTTTAAGGATGCGGATAGCAATCCGGATAGCAACATGTCGACCGGAATCGCCGCTACAGTCAAGTCCCGAGCAACTCAACGCTCGAGGCTGAAGGGGATGCGCAGTGCAGAGACAGTCCAGGAACCGGGCCAGTCAGGACAGTCGGACCGCGATTCTCGCCGGCGCGGGACGTGCCTTCGGACGGATTGGCTACGGCACCTGCCGGGTCGAGGACATCATCGAGGAAGCGGGAATCTCGCGGGGGACGTTCTACAAGTTCTTCGACAGTAAGGAGGCCGTGTTCGAGTCCATTGAGCAGGCCTTCGACCTCTCCTTCGTGCAGGCGATGCAGAGTGTGGACGATCCGCGACTCTCGCCGCAGGCCAGGGCCGAGGCCTATCTGGATGCCTACCTCAGGTGGATCGTGGGGTGGCGCGACCTGGCCCGGACGATGTGGACTGATCCGACCCGCCCGGGTGCCGAGACTCTGAACCAGGTGCGCAACGACGCCCTCACCGCTTTCATCGGACTGGTGGCCGGATTGGTCAACGATATGGGTATCCCGGAGGCGGATCCGATGATCTACCGTGGGATTCTCGGCGCGGTCAGCGAGATCGGAATGTCGGTGGTCGAGCAACCACGCCTGACCGACGACGAACTGATCCGCGCCCGCAAGGCCATCATTCACATCATCACGGCCAGTCTCACCCCGCCGGCCGATGCAGCGGAGGCAGCCACTCAGTAAGACATCTTTGTTCATACTTTCGGACAATCTTTAAGCCCCGAGCTAGGTCTTGCTAGACATTCGTGTATTTAATAGGGGCGTCGATGGCGGTTGCGGTCGACCTTGCTCCCGTCGCCAGCAGAAGGTGAGAACGTCCCGTGGCACATCTCAGGTCAGCCCGAGTCATCCCGGCAGCGCCAGTGCATCCCGTGCGCGGACGGATGCTGGCCGTGCTCGGTGGGTGCGCCCTGATGGCCGGTGCGCTGGTCGCCGCGCCGCAGTCTGCTGCGGCGCAGATCGGACCGGTAGGGGCTGGCAGTTACACCGACGTCCTTCCCCCCGGCGCCCGGCTGCCCGAGGCCTGCGGCTCCATCTCGACGAATCCTCGGCAGAACGTCACCGAGAGCGCCCCGACAGGTGCGGTGCCGACGAATGAGTGGTGGTCATCGTTGCTGTTCAAGCGGACCAACTGCAACCACTCCGAGGCGCTGGTCGCCGGACCGATGTCCTTCCGCACCGACTCCGGGGGGCTTGGCGTCTCCTATCCGACGCAGGTCACCAACGTCGGTACCGCGAACGGCACGGCCGAGTACCACTATTACTACCAACGCGACTTCCAACTCGGCCTGGAAGGGCTCAACGCCGACAAGACAACCGTGGCGGACTGGTCCGACTGGACAGTCTCACCGCATTGGCAGGACGGCAGCAAGAGCCTGACCACCACCATCGGCCACGGGCTGCCCTTCGTCTATGCGACCACCTCCGGCGCGCCAGCGAAACTGAGCTTCGATGCAGCGCCCACCGTCTGGTTGCACTCCGGAGACCGCATTGGGTTCCGAGTCAACGGTCACGATTACGTGGCGTACGCTCCGACCGGCGCGAACTGGGCGGTCCAAGGCAATGCACTCACGTCCACCCTGAACGGCAAGGACTACTTCTCGGTGGCCGTACTGCCGACGACTTCGACCACCACCACCGCCCAGCGGACCGCGCTCGCCAGCTCCTTTGGGCAATACGCCTATGCCTTCGTCACCGACTCACAGGTGAGCTGGAAGTACAACGAGGCCGCCAGCAAGCTGGAGTCCAGCTACAAGCTGTCAACCGTGGCAAAGCAGGGAACCACCATTGCCACCGTCCTAGCCACGATCCCGCACCAGACCGAGGCACTGATCGGCGCAGCGCCCAGCGGGGACTCCTACACCTCACCGCGCGGGAAGATGACGATCCTGCCAGGGGTCACCCAGTTCCAGACAGCCGCGACCTTCTCCGGCGTCCTGCCCTCCCTGCCGGCCGCTGGCCTGGATCCGGCGCTGACCAACGAGCTGCGAAACCAAATCACGGCCGCCTCGCAGGAGAACCTGTTTGCGATCGCCGGCGACACCTACTGGACTGGTAAGGCGTTAGGCCGCGCTGGCCAGCTGGCGGAGATCGCGGACCAGCTGGGGATGCGCGCGGAGCGGGACATCTTCCTGAAGGCCATCAAAGAGCGAATGACCGAATGGTTCACCGCCACCCCGGGTAAGGCGAGCCAGGTCTTCTACTACGACCGCAACTGGGGAACGCTGATCGGATATCCGGCCGGGTACGGCTCGGACACCGAGTTGAACGACCACCACTTCCACTACAGCTACTGGGTGGATGCTGCCGCGACCCTGGCTCAGCACGATCCTGCCTGGGCGGCCGATGGGCAGTACGGGAGCATGGTCAAGGAACTTATCCGGGACGCAGCGTCTGCGCGCCGCTCCGACACCCGCTACCCCTTTCTCCGCGACTTCGACCCGTACGCCGGCCACAGTTGGGCGAGTGGCAGTGGCAGCTTCGTCTCGGGCAACAATCAGGAGTCCTCGTCGGAATCCATCAACTTCGCCCAAGCCCTGGTCCAGTGGGGCACTGCCACGGGTGACGCAGAGACTCGCGATCTTGGCGTGTATCTCTACACGACCGAAGCCTCGGCAGTGAAGAAGTACTGGCACGACGAGGATGGTGACGTCTTCCCGGCCGGGTTCCCGCACGACGCGGTAGGAATGGTCTGGGGTGATGGTGGCGCCTACGCAACGTGGTTCAGCGCCGAGCCCGAGAAGATCCACGGGATCAACATGCTGCCGATGACCGCCGGATCGCTATACCTGGGTCGCAACCCCGCGTACGTCCGCTCGCAACTGGCCGAACTGCGCCGGACGAAGGGCAGCGACCCCTCGAGCTGGCTGGATGTGCTCTGGCAATACCAGGCGCTCGCCGATCCAGACGCCGCCTGGGCCGCGTTCCGGGCTCAGCCGAACTTCCGACCGGAGGAAGGCGAAAGCGCTGCCCACCTGCTGCACAGCCTTCGGGCACTCACCGCTGTTGGCAACGTGGACCCAACGGTGACGGCTGACACCGCCCACTACGCGGTGTTCAACAAGTCCGGGCAACGCACTCACGTTGCATCAAACCTGACCGGAACCCCCCAGACAGTGTCGTTCTCGGACGGCACCACCCTGAGCGTCCCGCCGGGAGCCACTGTTGCTCGAGGTGCCGTGAACTGGCAAGGAGGCACTCGAGAGCCGATTGGCGGCGGGTCTTCAACGCCGACGCCGACGCCGACGCCGACGCCGACGCCCACCCCGACTCCGACGCCGACACCCACCCCGACCCCCACGCCCCCCCCGACTCCGACGCCGACACCCACCCCGACCCCCACGCCCCCACCGACGGCCCAGCCTGCGACACGCTCGGCGT
>JAUPKM010000284.1 GCA_030837445.1 Actinomycetota bacterium | reverse complement strand
GGCGCTGGTGGATATGCGCTCGCCAGTACTTCGGGCACGGATCTGACAGCTGGCACGAGCGGTCAGACTGGTCTGTCGATTCCGGCGTCCGACCTGTCCCCTCGGGCTGGCGACGGCGTGGCGAATATCGCCAAGCGAATGCTGCCCACGGTGGTCTCGATTGTGGTGTCTGCCAACGGCGGCGACTCCGGCTCCGGCTCGGGGTTCATAATCCGGGATGACGGCTACATCCTGACCAACAACCACGTGGTCGCACCCGGCGCCGACGGCGGAGACATCAAGGTGCAGTTCAACAACGATGAGATCAAGGATGCCCAGATCGTTGGCCGTAACCCGTCCTACGACCTCGCCGTACTGAAAGTCGAGGCGTCCGGGCTGCCGGTGGCCTCGCTCGGCAACTCCAGCAATGTGCAGGTCGGCGACACCGCGATCGCGGTCGGGTCACCGCTCGGCTTGTCCGGCACCGTGACCAGCGGCATCATCTCGGCTCTGAACCGTCCGGTACGAGCAGGTGGCGAGGGTGAGTCCTCCTTCATCGACGCGATCCAGACAGATGCCGCGATCAACCCCGGTAACTCCGGTGGACTGCTCGTCAACGGTAAGGCGGAGGTGATCGGGGTGAATTCCGCGATCGCGAGCCTCGGTGCCTCCCAAGGCTCCCAGTCGGGCAACATCGGAGTCGGATTCGCCATCCCCAGCAACACCGCCAAGCGGATCGCGGACGAGATCATCGCCACCGGCACCTCAAAGACTCCGGTCATCGGAGTGATGCTGGACTTCCAGACGCAGTCCGACGGCGCGACGGTCGGATCGGTCACCGCCGGCGGGCCGGCCGCGTCCGCAGGGGTGAAGGCAGGCGATCGGATCACGGCGGTCAACGGTGATCCGATCGACACTCCGGTTGCGTTGATCACTGCGATTCGCAGCCTCAACCCCGGTGACACGGTGACGCTGACAGTGTCCGATGGAGGTTCCAGCCGGGATATCAAGGTGACGCTGGGCAGCCAGACCGACTAGCCGTACGCTGTGGGGGCGGGCCACCATCGGCCCGCCCCCAACAGCAGGCACCGGAGGGCGCATGTTCGACATCGGGCTGGGCGAGATCCTCGTCCTCGGTGTGCTCGCTCTGCTGATTTTCGGCCCGGAGCAGTTGCCCAAGGTTGCCGCGCAGGCGGGTCGGGCGGTGCGGCAGTTGCGCGAGACCGCAGGTAGCGCACGGAAGGAATTGACTGAGGGCACGGGGCTGGACTCGATCGGCGACGATCTGAAGTCATTGGCCGACCTGCATCCGAAGCGGATCCTGTCCTCAACCCTAAGCGATAGCGGAACGGACAAGGCCGCAACCTCACCGGAGAATGGCTCCCGCGTAGGCGGATCGGCTGCCACCGCCGGAGCTGCGCCGACCGGCTCCGGGCAGACGACCAATCAACCCGCCCCGTCGGCGCCCGCCGCATTCGACCCCGATGCCACCTGACCGAGCGAGTCGTGCCTAGGCCGCCGGGCCCTCACAGTGGTGTGCCCGCCGAAAGTGCCGGACTCCGCTAGAACCTGCTCGCGGGGGTCAGGCCGAGGCTCAGCCCGGCCAACCCGCGGCCCTGTCCCTCGATGTGATCGGCGAGCCCGAAAATGCCGGCGGCAGCCGCCGACTCCGGCTCGGCGAGCACCATCGGTTGTCCGTTGTCCCCGCCCTCTCTCATTCCTACGTCGAACGGGATTCTCGCCAGCAGCGGGACGTTCGTCTGCAACTCCCGAGTCAGCAGTTCGGCGACCAGCGTCCCGCCGCCGGCGCCGAAGATGTCGATCGGCTCTCCGCAATGGGGGCAGCCGAAATTGCTCATGTTCTCGACGACGCCGAGCACTCGCTGCTTGGTGTGGATGGCCATCATCCCCGCCCGCACCGACACTTCGGCGGCGGCAGCCTGCGGTGTCGTCACGATCAGCAGTTCCGACTGGGGGAGCAACTGACCCACGCTCATCGCCATGTCCCCAGTTCCTGGCGGCAGGTCCAGCAGCAGGTAATCGAGGTCGCCCCAGTAGACGTCGGTGAGGAACTGCTTCAGAGCGCTGTGGGTCATCGGTCCGCGGTAGGCGACCGCTTGCGGCACACCACCCGGCTTGAACAGCAGCATCGAAATCACCTGGACCCCGTGCGCCGACGGCGGCAGGATCATGCCTTCGACCCGGGTTGGCATCCGATCGATACCTATCAGCCTGGGGATCGAATGGCCGTAGATGTCCGCGTCCAACAAGCCGACCGACCGGCCCCGAGCCGCGAGTGCGACGGCGAGGTTGACCGTGACGGAGGACTTGCCGACCCCGCCCTTACCGGAGGCAACCGCGATGACTCGAGTGGTGGACCCTGGCCGGTTGAACACGATGTCACGTTGTCCCGGACCCTGCAGCAGTTCGCGGAGGCGCAGGCGCTGCTCATCGTCCATCACGTCGAGTTCGACGGTGACGCCGGCAACTCCCGGCACGGCGTTGACCGCTGCTGTCACCCGATCGGTGATTGTGTCCCGCATTGGGCAGGCGGAGACGGTGAGGAATACCGCCACCGACACCTGACCGTTGGAGTCGACCGCAACCGACTTGACCATGCCTAGTTCGGTGATCGGTCGCCGAATCTCGGGGTCGAGGACGCTGCCGAGCGCGGTTCGGACAGCCGCCGCCAATGGAGTCTCGGCCGGGTCCGCGAGGGGGTCGTCAGGGTCTGCGGGCGGGCTCGCGGGAGGGTTCGACATGGGGTTGATGCTACGGCCCGGTCAGTCGAGTGGGCGCCCTGCCACCCACGGCGGCGTGATCATGGGCGGCGATCGTCGAGCTGGTCCAGGACCGCTCGCAGCTCGGCGCGTAGGTAGTCCCGACTGACGACATCGCCCAGCGTTGCCCGGAGCGCAGCCACCTCCCGGCTGACGTACTCGGTGTCGGCGATCAGCAGGTCCGTGCTGGAACGGTCGTCCTGGTACTGGACCCGATCCCGGTCCGCCTGCCGGTTCTGCGCCAGCAGGATCAGTGGCGCGGCGTAGGACGCCTGCAGGGAGAGCATCAAGGTGAGGAAGATGAAGGGGAACGGATCTATTCGCCAGTCCACCGGCGCCAGGGTGTTCCAGCCAACCCAGACTGCGACGAAGGCTGTCATCCAGGCGATGAACCGCCACGAGCCGATGTAGCGGGCGATCCGTTCGCTGAGGGCACCGAACGTCTCGGGGTCGTACGAGGGTCGAAGCGATCGTCGGCCCTCCCGAGGTTGGTCCAACCGGGCCGGGCGTCGTCGCGGCTTAGGCTCGGCCATCTGCAGCCTCCTCGTCCTCGTCGATTTCAACCCGTTCCCGCCAGTCATCGCCAAGCATGTGGTCGATGACGTCGTCTGCGGTGACCGCGCCCAGTAGTCGGTTTCCCTCGTCGATAACAGGGAGGGCGACGAGGTTGTAGGTGGCGAAACTCCTGGTGACGGCGGCCAGTGGTGCCTCAGGTCGTACCGGCTTCACGCTGCGGTCGATAACCCCCGAGACCAGTGTGGCCGGAGGTTCGCGCAGTAGCCGTTGGAAGTGGACGACCCCCAGCAGCCGACCCGTAGGGGTCTCCAATGGAGGTCGCACCACGTAGACCTGGGCGGCCAGGCTGGGGGAGATATCCGGGCTGCGGATCGCGGCCAGCGCCTGGGCAACGGTCGCATCCGGTGGCAGCACGATCGGTTCAGTTGTCATCATGCCGCCGGCCGACGCGTCCGGGTAGATCAGCAGTCGTCGCAGATCTTCGGCCTCGTCCGGCTCCACCAACTCCAGTAGGGCTGCCGCGCGTTCGGGTGACAGGTCGCCCAACAGATCCGCAGCATCGTCGGGGTCCATCTGCTCCAGGATGTCGGCCGCCCGTTCGGCGTCCAGTCGATCCAGTACCTCGATCCGGCCGGAGTCGGCCATCTCCTCGAGCACATCGGCCAGCCGTTCGTCGGTCAGGCCACGGGCGACTTCGATCCGGCGCTTCGCCGGTAGGTCGGCCAGCACGGCCGCGACGTCGGCCGGATGCATCTCCGCGACGGACTCCAGCAGGTTGTCCACGTCCTGGTCGCCCGCGAGGCCGGAGATGTCGAGCACGTCTTCCCAGTCGACCGTCTTCGTCTCGGCTCGGCGTCGGAAAGTCGCCTTTCCCTTCCGAATGTGCAGTCGGCCCAGCGTCCAGTCCCGATTGTGCAACTCCATCGCGGCGTCGAGCACCTTCACCTCGTCACCGGATTCACGCTCCTGCACCCGTCGGTCGATGATCTGGGCGACCACCAACGTTTCGCTCTCCCGCTGCGCGAAGCGGCGCAGGTTGACGGCCCCGGTGGCCACCACCTGACCTGCCGAAACGTCCGTGACCTTGGTCATCGGAACGAAAATTCGCCGCCTGGCCCCCACCTCCACCACGAGTCCGATCACCCGCGGCCGATCCGGCGGCGGTCGCAGCAGGCAGACGACATCTCGCACGATTCCCAACTGGTCGCCGTTCGGGGCGAAGACCGCAGTCCCGGCCAGTTGGCCGATGTAGACACGCGTGGACTGGGAACTCATGACCCGAAGGCTAACGCGCCCAACGCCGTGTTGCGGCTAGCGTGCACCCGTGGCAACTCGTGTGGCGCGGACCGGGCCGCAACTCGGACTGCTTGCGATCGCCGTATTCTTCATCTCCACCTCCGCTCCGTTGATCGCGGCGACGACCG
>JAUPKM010000283.1 GCA_030837445.1 Actinomycetota bacterium | reverse complement strand
CATCCGACGCGATGATCGTCGGTCTTGGTCGGGCGCTCGTCCGCGATCGTGCCGGGCAGGCCGCGCTGGACGCCTATCGGCAGGGCAACTGGACGGCGCCGCCTGGCAGCTGGCGTGCTCGACATGCCATCGTTCGAGTGCCTTTCGCCTCCCTAGCCAATGATCCGCCGGCAGTTCTCTGGCAGCAGCCTGTGGCGACGTTGCCGGGACACGAGGTATGGCTTGAGGGCCCACGGATCTGGACCATCGACTCCGGTGGGAGCGCCCTGATCGCCATCGAGGACTCCCGGCAGGTGAGTCGGATTCCGGTGGCGGGCTCCTTCCCCCGCGGATTGGTGGACGTCGGTGCTGGACTTGTGGTCGTCGCGACACAGCATCCACTGACGGTGCATATCATTGATCTGGCCACCGGCAGGACAGTGGGAAGCCATCCGTTGGCCTCCGACGAGGACGAGTCGATCACCTGCCTGACGCGGTGCCCGGAGGGGTGGTAACCATGTGTCGCTTCTGCTCCCGCGCATGTGAGGACATGGCTGCGCTACGCGACGTGCCGGCGGGTTCCCCGAGTTACCTGCTGGCCTCAGTCGACGGCTTTCGCATCCTCAGCGACAACGCGCCGCTGGTGCCAGGACACGTGCTGATCGTTCCCGACGAACACGTAAAGTCGTTTGCATCCCTCGAGCCGGCTCGACTGGCTGCAGCGAGTCAGCTGGTTGATCGCCTCCGCGATGCTTGGACTGACCGGTTCACACATCCGGCGCTGGTCTTCGAGCACGGCACCGGCGGTCATGACGATCACCTGGACTGCTGCCTGGACCACGCCCACCTGCACCTGCTTCCGTCGGCCGTCCGGATCGATGGCTGGTTCTCGGAAAGGTCAGTGCCGCTGCTGTCCAGAGTGACGTCGCTCGCCGACCTGGCCGGACTCGCAGGGCGCGACCACGTGTTCGTCTGGGGATCGCCGGCAGGAAGACCGGGAGCAGTTGCGCCGGAGGCTGGCTGGGTGTGGGACGCCGACGGCCTGCCTTCGCAGCTCTGCCGCCGATTGATCGGTGAGGGCCAGGGAGACGGGATCTGGAACTGGCAGGATCGGATCCTACTCGCCAGCCCGGACGAGTATCTCGACCTCATCAACGCCAATCTGACGGCAGCGACCGAAGCGTTGGCGCCGCTCGACCTCCGGGCAGGGGCGTCGGTTTGAGTCGGGATGTCAGCGTGAGTCGGAGCGACCCGGTCGAGCAGATCGCGGTCAAGACCCCGGTCACCACGAGGGCGTTGGTAGTCGCCCTGGTCGGGATTGCGCTGCTCGTCGCCGGCGCCCTGGCCTGGGCCATCCTCGGGCGGGCGCCCGACACGGTGAAGGGACATGGTGTGATCCTGCCGCGGGGCGGCTACGCCGAGGTGGGAACGGTGACGGAGGGAGTGGTGGACAAGGTGCTGGTTGGGCCCGGGGCCAAAGTGGACCGGGGCACCCAGATCGCCACCGTCACAGTCGCCGACGGTTCGACGAAGGCGATCTTGAGCACTGCCACCGGGCAGGTCATCGACGTCACCGCCCGGCCGGGACGCCGCACAACCTTGGGCACTCCGATCGCGATCTTGGAGCCGAGCACCGGCGGAGTCGTGGTGAAGGCATTCCTCCCGGCCAACACCGCTGAGATCGTGGAGCCGGGAATGCGAGCGCTGATTTCGCCGGCCAGCGCGCCACAGTCGCAGTTCGGCTACATGGAGGGCCGAGTGACGTCGTTGGCCCCCGCAACTGCCTCCCGCGATCGGCTGATGACACTGCTCGGCGACAACGAATCGCTGGTCGACTATGTAGTCGCCAACGGTCCGGTGCAGGAGGTGACGGTGGAGCCGGTCCCGGCATCGAACCCGAGCGGGTTCGCCTGGACCGTGGGTAATGGGCCACCTGAACCGGTCACGGCCAGCACCGTCGCCGAGGTGGCGGTGGTGATCCGCGACAACTCGGTCATCTCGTGGATCGCGCGATGACCGATGCCCAGGCTGCCGGGACCGATGCCCAGGCTGCGGAGATCTCCGCGGAACTCGCGGCCCTCGGACGGAGGGTGCCGGCACCTCAGATCGCGGCCGAACTCGACGGCCTCGGCGGGCTGGACCCGGCCGACGCCAGGGAGCTGGCCCTGGCCACCTACGGGGTTTCGCCGACCGGCGACACGAGCAGGAGTTTCGTACCCGACCGTGGTCCGGCTGCCACCCTGATCGCGATTCTCGCCGATGCTCCGGCCGCGATGGTCTACGTTCTCCTCGCCGCTGTGCTCGCACTCGTGCCGGCAATCGCCGTCCCGTTGCTCGTGCGGGTGTTCGTCAACCGAACCCTGCTGGGCGGGGACACGTCCTGGTCGACGCCGGTGCTGCTCGGCCTGATCGGCTCGACAGTGGTCGCCACCGCCCTCGTGATCGTGCAGTACACGGTGCTGCGTCGGTTCGCCCTGCGGTTGAGTCGGCTGGGTCAGATCGGGTTTGCCTGGCATGTGCTCGGTATGCGGATCCCGTCGCTGGAGCGGATCGGGGTTGGCTCGCTCGTCGCGCGGCTGAACGCCCGGCAGCGGATGTCGTTCCAGGGTGGTGCGTTGCTGCCGCTGGCCGGGGTCAACGTGATCAATGCGGTGGCCTTTCTGGTGGTGCTGTTCCTGCTGGACCTGTGGATGGGGGTCGCGGGGCTCGTGGTATCGGTGGCGATGTGCGCGGCCTCGCTGGGGGTGTTGCGTTGGCGGCGGGCGGTGCAGACGCGGTCCGACGAAGGCTTCGCCGAACTCTCCGGAACCACGGCCGAGATCATCGGCTCGATCGAGACGATCAAGGCGGCGGCCTGGGAGCAGTTCGCCTTCGCCCGGTGGGCCAAGGTCAGGGCGAGGACCGCGTTGGACATCAACCGACTCGGTGTCGGCAATCAGTGGCTCGCACTGACCCCCACTGTGGCTCTCGCCGTCGGGATGGGGCTGGTGTTGGCGATCGGCTGTCTGCAGGTGATCGACGGCCGGTTGACGCTCGGATCGCTGATCGCGGCCCAGTCCTTCGTCGCCATGTTGCTGACCTCCGTCGGAATGCTCATCTACATGGGCACACTGCTGCAATCGATTGTCAGCGCTGCTCGCCAGGCCGACGGGGTGCTGCGCGAGCCCCTCGATCCGGAGGCTGTCCGAGCTGATGGTGTTGCCGCTGATCAGACGCCCGCGCGGTTGACCGGCGAGGTCCATCTTCGGGGGATCACCTTCGGCTACGACCCGGCGGCGGAGCCGCTGCTGGCCGACCTGGACCTGCGAATCCCGGCCGGCGCCCGGGTTGCGCTGGTAGGTCGCAGCGGCAGCGGGAAGACCACGATCGCAAAACTCGCAGTCGGTGAGTTGCGGCCCTGGGCTGGCGGGGTGTTGTTCGACGGCGTGACCCGGTTGCGGGTGCCCCGCACGACGCTGACGAGATCGGTGGCCTATGTGCCGCAGCAGGTCGTGCTGTTCCCTGGCACGATCCGGGACAACCTCACCTTATGGGACGAGACCGTGTCCGACGCCACCCTCCGGCGCGCGGCCGCCGACGCCTGCATCGACCAGACGATCAGGGCCCGGCCCGGCGGATTCCATGCGGAGGTCACCAGTCAGGACAGCGGCTTCAGCGGTGGCGAGATGCAGCGATTGTCGATCGCCCGGGCGCTGGTGACAGATCCTTCGGTGCTGGTGTTGGACGAGGCCACCAGTGCCCTCGACCCGGTTGTGGAGGCGGAGGTCGATGCCAACCTGCGACGCCGCGGCTGCACCTGCCTAATCGTCGCTCACCGGTTGAGCACGGTCCGCGACGCCGACGAGATCCTGGTGATCGATGGCGGCCAGGTGGTCCAACGCGGTGCCTACCAGGAGATCAAGTCGCACGGGTTCTTCTCGGAGTTGATCCATGGCTGACGACGAGCTGCTGCGTCGGGCGGCGGAGGTGGTGGCGGCCGCCGGGTCGCCGGAGACGACGGCCCTGACGGCGCCGCACTTCTCGGATCCGCTGACCGATGCGTTCTCGGTGGCGGCAGCAACCGCGGCCGGTCGAGTGGTGGCGCCCAGCCCGGAGATCGAACGTAACCTCGGGGCGGCCGATGCCATCGCGACGGCGTCCGGGCTGATGATTTCGCCACCGTCGCCGACCCGGCGCTGGTGGGGCAGCCTGGCCGGTCCCGCGGTGGTCGACATGTCGGCTGACCCGGCCGCAGTGCTGCCCAGCGGCACCAAGGCGGTTCGAATCGCGGCCCGCAGCCGTCACCGGAGTGCGGTGAAGGAGTTGCCGGAGCCACCGAGCGACGCGACCGTCGTCACCCGCGAACTCCCTCGGACCCAGTCATGGCTGGCGTTGCTGGCCTGGTCTATCCGGTCCAGTCGCCGGTCTGCGTGGTGGCTGGTGCTGCTGGCATTCGTCGGGGGTGTGGCCGGCCTACTTCTGCCGTTGACGACCAAGGCGCTGTTCACCTCCGCCGTGCCGTGGGGGGACACCTCCAAAGCACTGGAGATCCTGGCGGTATTCGCCGTGGCCAGTCTGGGCGCAGCCATCATCTTCTTCGCCCGCAACCTGATGGTGATCCGGCTGCGGGATATCAGCGATGCCACCCTTTCGCCCGGTCTGCTGGCGAAGACCCTCGCCCTCCCCGCGCGTTTCTTCCGGGAGCGCTCCGCCGGTGACCTGCTGAACCGGGTGCTGTCGGTGGAGGAAGCCCGAGCGTTGGTGGACGACGGTGTTCCGTCGCTGATCCTGACGTCGGCATTCGGGGTCGTCAACCTGGCATTCCTGATAGCCATCGATGCCATGCTTGGCATCTGGCTCACCCTGGTCGTGGCCGCGATCGTGCTGGTCTCCCTGTGGCTGCAGGCTCGGGCACGCAATTCGCTGCAACTCCGGTTGCAGACCCGGAGCGAATCCGACGGCATGCTGATGTCGCTCGCCGCGTCGATCGTGCCGATCCGGGTGGCCGGCGCTGAGTCGCGCGCGCTGGCCCGGTGGGCCGAGTATCAGGCTCGCACCATCAGTGCGCTCGAGGTGCGGATGCGTCGACTGGACCAGGGTCATCCGGTGCAGACCGTCGGGCCGCTGTTGGTCAACGTGGTGCTGGTGGCGGCGGTGGTGGCGATCGGGCCCTCATTCAACGCCGACGACTTCATGCCGGTGTACGCGGCGGTCATCCAGTTGACGGTGGCGATGACCCTGTTCAGCGAGAATCTCATCCGCCTCTGGGAGGTCGGTCCGGTACTCGCCCGGACGCTGCCGGTCATCAACGCCGAACCGGAGCGGACTGCTGGTCGACGACGTCCCGGTGTTCTGACCGGCGCCCTGTCGCTGACAGATGTGGTGTTCGGCTACGACGCCGCCGCGCCGCCGCTGCTCGATGGTCTCACCCTGAGCATCAGACCGGGGGAGTTCGTGGCCATCGTCGGGGGCTCTGGCAGCGGCAAAACCACCCTGATGCGGCTGATGCTCGGATTCGAGGATCCGTGGTCGGGGGTCGTGGCCTATGACGGGCAGGACCTTGCGGGCCTCGACGTCACTGCGATCCGCCGGCAGATGGGCACCGTGCTGCAGTCGTCGGTGCCGTTCGGCGGCACCTTCCGGGAGTGCATCTGCGGTCCCCTGCAGATACCCGACGAAGAACTGTGGCGAGTGCTCGAGCAGAGCGGACTGGCTGACGATATTCGAGCCCAGCCGCTCGGCCTGGACGCCCCGCTGGTGATTGGTGGTGGGTCGATTTCCGGCGGGCAGCGGCAGCGACTGATGATCGCCCGGGCGCTGGCCGGTGGCCCGCGGATGATCCTGCTCGACGAGGCGACGAGCGCGCTGGACAACGTCACCCAGGAGATCGTGATGAGCACGATTCTCGGGATGGACGTCACTCGGATCGCGATTGCGCACCGGCTGAGCACTGTGGAGCGCGCCGATCGGGTGATCGTGATGCAGGCGGGTCGGATCGTCGAGCAGGGAACTCCTGCGGAACTCATGACTCACGGCGGGCACTTCGCCAAACTGGCGGCGCGGCAGGAGATCTAGCCGCGTGACTGCACGGCGTCGCTGGGTCCCCCCGTCGGTGGGCAGTCGAAAGCACTGGCGGCGGGTGAGTCCAGCGGGAGCCCGAGTAGCGTGGGATTCCAGCAGGTAACCGTTGGCTGAGTCGCTCACTCGATCGACCCCCGTCGGTTCCACGTCGGCGTGAATGGGTGGCGGTTGTCGTGAGCCAAGGGAGTCGTGTTGTTGGGGTGCTGATCGCCTTGACGGTGCTCGGCGCGGGTGTGCTGGGTGTGGCCGCGCCGACGTCGGCGGCACCTGCGGGTATCGGTGCGGCACTGGAGGGGACTGCCGCGGCACCAGCCAACGACCCGAAGGTCGATGCCGCACCGATCCGATCGACCGACCCGCAATTGAGCGTACCGGTGCGAGATCTGGCGGTGTCGGCTCCGACAGTCGCCGACCCGGGTGCGGCGCCGGCCCGCGTCAATCCGCTCGCAGCGCTTCCGGACCAGGGCGTTGGGGGTACTGCGAGTCGCGGTATGCCGCCGCTCGATCCGCTGCTGTCGCCAGGTCGGGCCAAGCTGACCGTGCAGACACCGCCTGCCAGGTTGGTGTTCGACGGCGTCGGGAATCCTGAGGGCTGCGGGACCTGCGCGCCGCCGGACACGACCGGCGATGTCGGGCCCAACCACTACATCCAGATGGTCAATTCGACCAAGGTGGCGATCTACAGCAAGAGTGGTGTGCTGCTCAAACCCGCCTTCAACCTGAGCACCCTGTTCAAGGACGGTGACTGCAGCAAGTTCGACCGCGGGGATCCGCAAGTTCTCTATGACCCGATTGCCGGCCGCTGGCTGCTCAGCCAGTTCACCCCCAGGGGCAGCAACCAGCTGTGCTTCGCGATCTCCCAGACCGCGGATCCGCTGGGGTCCTACCACCTCTACTCGTTCACCACGCCCGATTTCCCCGACTACTTCAAGGTCGGGGTGTGGCCGACTGGCTACTACGTCAGCGCGAACGAGGGTAGCTACACCGCATATGCCCTCGACCGCACGAAGATGCTGGCGGGCCTGCCCGCGACCGCGGTCCGGGTCGCAGGAGAAACCAACCTGCTGATGCCAGCGGATGTGGACGGCTCAGCCGCACCGGCGAACTCAGGTGGCCTGTTCTACACCTTCAAGAGCAAGGACTTCGCCGCGCACAACGTCACCTTCGACCAACTGCAAGTGTTCCGCCTGACTCCGGACTTCACGACACCGGCCAACACCACTTTCAGCACGATTGCAGCCATTCCGATCGCGCCCTTCAAGTACACCGTCTGCGGCTTCTTCGTGATGGAATGCATCCCGCAGAAGGACACCAACATCACGGTGGATCCGGTCAGTGAATGGCCCATGCAGCGGTTCGCCTATCGCAAGCTGGCAGGCCGGGAGACCTTGGTCGGCAATTTCACCGTCGGCGGCGGAACAGCCGCCCCCGGCGCTGCCATCCGTTGGTTCGAACTGAGCAATAGCGGGTCGGGGTGGACGCTGCGGCAGGAGGGCACGCAGGACCTCGGGGACGGTCTGAACCGTTTCATGGGGTCCATCGCGATGGACGCCGACGGAAACATTGCGCTGGGCTACTCCGCCTCGGGCGCTTCTGCGTACCCGAGTATTCGGTACGCCACCCGCGCTGCCACCGACCCGCTCGGAACCATGCAGGCCGAACGGGTCATGCGCGCGGGGACCGGTTCGCAGACGGGTACCGAGCGGTGGGGTGACTACAGTGCGATGTCGGTCGATCCCAGCACCGACCGCTCCTTCTGGTACACCAACGAGTACTACAGTCCGACCGCGGATCGGAACTGGCGGACGGCGATCGGCACGTTTGGATTCGCCTCTCAGACCATCACCTTCAGCCAACCCGCAAACACCGTGCTCACCGCCGGCCCGGTGCGGATGGCGGCGACCGGTGGTGGCTCCGGCAACCCGGTCGTCTTCACCTCTGCGACTCCCGGTAGCTGCACGACCGGCGGCCCCAATGGTGCAACCGTCACGCTACGCGCAATCGGCACCTGCGTGATCAACGCCAATCAGGCGGGTAACGGGTCCTACAACCCGGCACCGCAGGTGCGGCGGTCGTTCCGGGTGACAGCGACGCCGCAGTTGGCGCAGCTGCCGCTCGCCGGTTGCGTGACCCCGCCCGGAGCGATTCCGCTGGCTGGGCTGCGGCAACTGATGAGGCCGGCATGCGTCACCAACGCGGGACAACCCGTGCGGGTGCAGGTGTCCGGCTTCCGTCGCGGTGAGATCAGATACTGGACGGTGATCCGAAACCGGAACGGGTCCGTGTTCCTGCGTACCTTCGGTTACCCCCTGCAGTTGTGGATCACCTGGTCCGCCCCGGCGATCGGCAACTACCGGGCCTACCAACTGGTCCGCAGCTACCGCTCATAGGGGTCGACCTGGGGGCCGGCCGCCGGCTTGGTCGCCGCTGTTGTGCACTTCGACCCTGACCCGGTCCGCGGCAGCAGTTGGCATTCCCGGCCCGTACCCACCCCCACCGGGGGTGGAGATTCGCAGCCGGTCGTGCGGTTCGACCATGAACGACGCGGTGGCCGCAAGTGCGACCTCGGTGCCGTCGGCCTTGAGCCAGTCGTTCCGACCCGGCATCCCGTCGCCTCCGCCGGCCAAGCCGAACGGGGCCTGTCGGCGTCGACCGGACAGGATCGAGACTTCCATCGGAACGAGGAACTCCAACTCCCGAATCGCGCCGCTGCCACCGCGATGGCGACCCGACCCGCCGCTGCCCGCTCTGATCGCGAATCGGCTTACCCGGACCGGATGGCGCAGTTCCAGCACCTCCGGGTCAGTCAGGCGGGAGTTGGTCATATGGCTCTGCACGGCATCCGTGCCCGGAAATCCGGGGCCAGCCCCGGTACCACCGCAGATCGTCTCGTAGTACTGGAAGTCATCGGTGCCGAAGGTGAGATTGTTCATCGTCCCCTGCGCGGCCGCGACCACGCCCAAGGCGGCGAGTAGGGCGTCGGTGACGAGTTGGCTCACCTCGACATTGCCCGCGACGACCGCGGCCGGATAGCGGGGATCGAGCATGCTGTCCGGGGGGATGCGCAACTCGACTGGGTCCAGGCAGCCATCGTTGAGGGGGATGTCCTGATCGACCAGACAGCGGAACGCGTACAGCACGGCGGCCCTTGTGACTGCCCTCGGTGCATTGAAATTGTCGGCCCGTTGCGGGCCGGTACCAGTGAAGTCGACCAGCACTCGGCGGGCCCCGCGGTCGACCTTCACCTGCACCTCGATGACCGCGCCATCATCGGTGCGCGCAATGTGGTGGCCGTCGCGGAGGTGGTCGATCACCCGCCGGACGCAGGCGGCGGCATTGTCCTGAACATGGCCCATGTAGGCCTGCACGACGGCCAGGCCGAAGCGCTCGATCAACCCGTGGAGTTCGGCTGCGCCACTGGCGTTCGCTGCGATCTGCGCGGTCAGATCGCTGACATTGCGGTCCGGGGTGCGTGCCGGATAGGGCCCGGCGGCGAGAATCGAGCGCACCCGCGCCTCATCGAAGCTGCCGTCGCGGACGATCCTGACAGTCCGCAGGAGTGCCCCTTCCTCGTGGATCGTCCGACTTTCCGGCGGCATCGATCCGGGCGTGATCCCACCGATATCGGCGTGATGTCCACGGCTTGCGACAAAGAACCGGGGCTGCTGCGCGCCGTGGGGGTCGCCGCCGTGGGGGTCGCCGAAGACGGGGGTGATCACGGTGATGTCGGGAAGGTGGGTGCCGCCGTTGAACGGGTCGTTGATCGCGTAGACATCGCCAGGCTGCCAGCTGTCGGCTGCCTCGTCGATGATGGTGCGAACACTCTCACCCATCGACCCCAGATGGACCGGGATGTGGGGCGCGTTGGCCACCAGCCGACCGCGGGGGTCGAAGATGGCGCACGAGAAGTCGAGCCGCTCCCGGATGTTGACCGACCTCGAGGTCTGTTGCAGGGTCACCCCCATCCGCTCGGCGACCGACATGAACAGGTTGTTGAACACCTCCAGCAGTACTGGGTCCACCGAGGTGCCGAGCGCCACTTGTCGGGGCCGACTCTCCACCCGACGAAGATGCAACTCGCCGGCCGGCAGCACCTCGGCCTGCCAACCGGGTTCGATGACCGTCGTCGCGACGGCCTCGGCGACAATCGCGGGACCGGTGATCTGCTGCCCGACGGCCAGGTCCTCACGCTGGAAGACCGGGGCCGTCCAGTCACCGCCGGAGACGTGCAACGCCACTTGGTCAACGGCCGCGGCCGCTGCGCCGGTGCGGACGGGCAGCGTCAGGCCCGGCTGGTCGCCGCGTTCGATTGCCTCCACCGCTATCGCATCGATCACCACCGGACGCTCCGGCATGGTGAAACCGAAACGACGCCGATGTGCCGCCGTGAAGCTCTGGCGCATGGTCGCGGCATCCGCGGGGTCAACGGCCAAAGCCGTGTCGCCACCGAAGTACTTGAGGTGCACCTGGCGGTCGACTTCGATGACTCCCGTTGCCCCTTGGCCGCGCAGTTCCGCGCCCACCTCGTCGGCCGCCCGCGTCAGCAGGTCCGCCAGGTCCGGCTCCGCCATCTCTTCGAGCGCGGCCTCAACGCTGTGTTCCCGCAGTAGGCGGGTGTCCGCCAGCGCCATCCCGACAGCCGAGAGCACGCCGGCCAGGGGATGGATCAGCACCGAGCGAATCCCCAGTTCGTCGGCCACCGCACAGGCATGCTGCCCGCCGGCACCGCCGAAACAGGTCAGTGCGTAGGCCGTCACATCGTGACCTCGTGCCACCGACACCTTCTTGATCGCATTCGCCATATTCGTCACCGCGATGCTGCGGAAGCCAGCGGCGATCGAGGTTCGGGTGGCGGAGGTTGAGGTGGCCGGGGCGTTGGAGTCGGCGTTGGCGTCTGCGTGCATGCTCGCTGCCCGAATCGATCCGGCCAGGTGGTCTAACCGCGCGTGCGCGGCCTCCTCATCGAGCGGCTGGTCGCGGTCGGGTCCGAAGGCGGCCGGGAAGAATTTTCCTCGGATCAGCCCCAGGACGACGTTGCAGTCGGTGACCGTCAGCGGCCCGCCCCTGCCGTAGCAGGCAGGCCCTGGATCCGCACCGGCGGAGTCCGGACCAACGCGGTAGCGGTCACCGTCGAACGAGCAGATGGATCCGCCGCCCGCAGCCACTGTGTGGATGTCCAGCATCGGAGCCCGCATCGGCACACCTGCGACCTCGGACTCCAGTGATCGCTCCAGCTCTCCGCTGAAGTGCGCCACGTCGGTGGACGTGCCGCCCATGTCGAAGGTGATGACACGGTCGAAGCCCGCTATCTGACTTGTCCTCATGGCGCCGATCAATCCACCGGCCGGCCCGGAGAGGATGGCGTCCTTGCCGCGGAATGCCGTCGCGTTGGCGAGGCCACCGTTGGACTGCATGAACCGCAGATCAACGCCGGGCAACTCGGCGGCGACTCGGCGCGTATAGCGAAGCAGGATCGGTGACAGATACGCATCGACAACTGTGGTGTTCCCCCGGCTGACAAACTTGATCAGAGCGCTGCAATCGTGGCTCGTGGAGATCTGGTCGAAACCTGCCTCGCGGGCAAACTCGGCCACCAGATTCTCATGCTCGGGGGACCGGTAGCCGTGCATCAGCACCACCGCCGCGCTGGTACAGCCCTGTTCGCGAGCCCTGACCAATTGGGGTAGCACGCGCTCGCGCTGGGGGCGGCGGAGCACCTCCCCGGTCGCGGATATGCGTTCTTCGACCTCCACCACCAGCCGATAGAGCGGGTCAGGTCGATGGATGGCAAGGTCGAACAGTCGTGGCCGGTGCTGGTAGCCGATTCGCAGCGCGTCCGCGAAGCCGGCCGTGGTGATGAGCACCGTCGGTTCGCCGGCCCGTTCCAACAGGGCGTTGGTCGCCACGGTCGTGCCCATCGTGACCGACCGCACGAGACCCTCGGGTATCGGTTGCCGCCCCAATCCGAGCAACCGCCGGATTCCTTCGATGGCGGCATCCTGGTAACTGCCCGGTGCCTCCGACAGCAGTTTGCAGACGTGAATGCGACCCTCCGGATCGGTCGCGACGACGTCGGTGAAGGTGCCGCCACGGTCGATCCAGAATCGCCATCCGATCATGAGCAGAGTGTGCCGCACCAATTCCCTCGGGGCCGGGCGGGCGTCCGCAGTCGGCAGGGTCGCATCCCTTCGGAGTCTGCAAGACTCTGGGGATGGCGCCGTCTCTCCGAACCGTCTTGACGAAGCGTGGACCCGTCGAGTTCGCCGATGACGGACCCGTAGATGGCCCGGTGGTGCTCACTGTGCACGGCTCCCCGGGCGGTAGCGACCAGGGTCGATTGATGGGTGGATTCCTGGTGGACGCCGGATTCCGGGTGGTCTCGCCATCGCGGCCTGGGTACCTGGGCACGCCTTGGACCCCATCGGTTGCCACGCCGCACGTGCAAGCGGTCATGCTCGCCGACCTGATGACGGAACTCGACATTGAGAACTTCGGGGTCTTCTCGTGGTCCGGCGGCGGCCCCTGCGGCTATCGGCTGGCGGTCGAATACCCGCAACGGGTGCGGGCGCTGGTGGCGTTCGCCGCGCTCAGTGCACGGTACGAGTGGCGAATGTCGCTGATGGACCGGCTGACGTTCGGGACCTCCATCGGTGAGTTGCTACTGAAGGTTGCGATTGCCCGCACGCCGCGGTTCATCGTGTCGGGAACCTTGTCGTCGGAGGGGTCATTGACCGACTCGGAGGTGGAGCGTCGGACGGCGGCGATAATGGCAGATCCGGAGCTGCGCAGCTTCGTGCTCGGTGTCGCCAAGACCGCGGTGATGCGTGGCAAGCGGATGGTCGGAGTACGAAATGATGCCCTGCAGTTTGCCACGATGCCCTCCCTCGACCTGCCTGAGATCGACGTGCCAACCCTGGTGGTGCACGGCGATGCCGACTCCGACGTGGATCCGAGTTTCGGTCGGACTGCCGCTGCCCGGATCCCGGCCGCCGAGTTGCTGCTGATGGCACGCGGCACCCACCTGGCGCTGTTCGTCGACCCCGGATATCAACAGGCGCAGCAGCGAGTCTGCGACTTCCTGAGCGACGACTGACATGGGGCTGAACGACTACGAACGTGTGCAAGTCACCTCCCGCGCCGAGCTTCGAGCGTGGCTGACCGCCAACCACGACCGGGGTGAGGGCATCTGGTTGGTGACGTACAAGCGGACCAGCGGACAACCCGCGCCCACGTACGACGACGTCGTTGAGGAGGCCCTCTGCTTTGGCTGGATCGACTCGACCGTCCGCCGACTGGACGAGGAGCGCGGTATGCAGCTGCTGACCCCCAGGAAGGCGACGTCCACCTGGGCCGCCACCAACAAGGCGCGAGTCGCCCGGCTGGCTGCGGAAAACCTGATTGCCGAGCCAGGTTGGGCTGCGATCAGGGTTGCACAGCAGAACGGTAGCTGGACCATCCTGGACTCGGTGGAGGCGCTGGAGGTGCCCGCCGACCTTGCGGCCGCACTGGCGGAGCGAGACGGCGCCGCGGAGAACTTCGCCGACTTCAGCGCCACCTCGCGAAAGGGCATCCTCTGGTGGATTGTGAGTGCAAAGCGGGCCGAGACCAGGGCGGGCCGGATCGCGACCACCGCTCGGTTGGCCGCGGAAGGCATCAGGGCCAACCATCCTGAGGCGCAGGGTCGTTGACCGAGATGACGTGCGTCACAATGGAGCCTATGCGGATCTTCGGAACAATCAGTAGCGCAAGCGGGAGGACAACCGATGGATCCTAGGCCTGGCTGGGAGTCCTACTACCTCGGAATCGCACACGCGGTGGCTGCGCGGGGGGAATGCACGCGTCGTCAGGTCGGCGCGGTCATCGTGCATCATCACTCGATCATCGCGACCGGGTACAACGGGGCACCGCCAGGCTGGACCAGTTGTCTGGACGGCGGCTGTCCCCGCGCGGATTCGGATGCAACTCCCGGCAGTGGTTACGCGGATTCCAAGTGTGTGGCGATCCACGCTGAGATGAATGCCATCGTCCGGGCCGGCCGGGAGCGCTGCCTGGGGGCCACCTTGTACACGACGCACGAGCCGTGCGAGATGTGCATGCCGTTGGTGCACGCGTCGGGGCTGTATGCGGTCGTCTGGGGTTCACCGGACGAGCATCAGACCCGATACACCGGAGCGAAAGTGGTCGGCACCGTCGGCTAACCATCGAGTCGATGTCACGGCGGCGGACCAAGGGGTGCGCCGGGAGCCGTTTCTGCCGGCCCCACCAGGATGGTGCGCATGGTGTCGCCGGCGATTCCGTCGAACACGTCGGGTCGACGTCTGCGCAGGTAGGTCGCGTAGCCGACACCGCCGATGACGGCCAACAGGTACACCGCGGGTAGGGCATTCAGCCAGGGTGAGTCCGAGTTCGTCAGCAGGTTGAAATTGACCGCGGTCAGCACGACGACCGAGGCCAGCACTAACCCGGCGACAAGTGGTGCAACCCCGGTGCGGAACCAGTGACCGTCGGGGCGACGCCTGAAGAAGGCCACGATCGCGAACGCTGCGGCCGCCTGCAAGGTGACGATGCCGAACGTGCCAAGGCCGATCATGGTGGAGGCGAGGCCTATGTACGGGCTCAACCCGGCAACCGCGAATGCGGCCACGACCACCAGGTTGAACGTGCTTTGGGCGAGGCTGGCCCGATGCGGCGAACCATGGCGACCGTGCAGAATCCCGAGCGGCGGCGGTATCACTCGCTCCCGTCCCAGCGCAAACATGTAGCGGGAACTTGCGTTGTGCGTCGCCAGAATGGCCGCAAGCAGGCTGGTCAGCAGCATGATTCCCAGCAGTTGCTTGGCCCACGGCCCCACGTAGGTGTCCATCAGGTTGAAGAACAGTTGGCCCAGGTCGTTTGTCGGTGCGTTGTCGAGGTTGTTGACATCGTCCACTCCCAGGGCGCCAACGGCCACCCACGCGGTGATCGCGTAGAAGACGCCGATGATCGCCACCGCCGCGTAGGTGGCACGCGGGATGCTTCGGCCGGGATTCGCGGTTTCCTCCGCATAGAGGGCGGCCGATTCGAATCCGATGAAGCAGGAGAAGGCGAACAGAACGGCAATCGGCAAGCCGGCGGAAAACACGGTGGACGGCGCCACCGCGGTCAGCGGGAAGGCCGCCAGCCCCCGGTCCAGCACGATGCCGATGTCCAGCAGCGCGAGCAGTGCGATCTCCAGCGCCATCAGCACCGCCAGCACCTTGGCCGACACGTCGACGTTTCGGTAGCCGAGGATCGCCACGACCACGATCGCGAACAGTGCGGCCGACCACCAGGGCACATCCAGCCCCGCCTCTTGTAGGCCGGTGGCCGTGAAGTAGCCGAAGCCGCCGATGATGCCTACTGTCTGGGCGTTGTAGGCGATCACTGCGAAAAGGGCGGCGACCA
>JAUPKM010000282.1 GCA_030837445.1 Actinomycetota bacterium | reverse complement strand
CGGATCGAGTGCGTCGACGTTTCCAACCTCTCCGGCACCGACGTGGTGGCCTCATTGGTCGTGTTCGAGGACGGTCTACCCCGCAAGTCGGACTACCGAAAGTTCAATATCCGCAATGTCACCGACGATACCGCCGGGATCCAGGAGGTAGTCTCTCGCCGGTTCGCCCGCTATCTGCAGGAGCGTCACGAGGCCACGGATCCAGGTATTGCCCTGTCCGCCGGGGGCGTCGGTGAGACTCGCAGATTCGCCTACCCGCCCAACCTGCTGGTCGTCGATGGCGGCCAGCCGCAGGTCGCCGCGGCGCAGCGGGCATTGGACGAGCTCGGGGTGGACGATGTGGCCGTCTGCGGACTCGCCAAGCGGCTGGAGGAGGTGTGGCTGCCGGGGGAACCCGATCCGCTGATCCTCGACCGGCAGAGCCAAGGCCTCTACCTGTTGCAGCGGATCCGGGACGAGGCGCACCGATTCGCGATCTCCCATCATCGCGCTCGGAGAAGCACCCGGATGACCAGTAGCGTGCTGGACGACATCGCCGGGCTGGGTGAGGTCCGCAAGAAGGCATTGATCCGACGATTCGGGTCGCTTCGCAAGCTTCGCCAAGCCAGCCTGGAGGAAGTAGCCTCGGTACCCGGGATCGGTCAGGCGACCGCAACCGCTGTCGTTGAAGCGCTGGCGGCCGAGGACGCGCCGTCCGCGGTGAACGTCAGCACCGGCGAAGTATTGACCGACGGGGCAACGCACGGAGAGGAGTTCAGATGACCGACCGCGCGGGACTGCTACTCGTCAGTGGAATGTCGGGGGCGGGGCGGTCGACGGCCGCCAGAGCTCTCGAGGATCAGGGCTGGTTTGTGATCGACAACTTGCCGCCTTCGCTTGTCGACGAGGCACTGTCGGTGATGGCTGACCGAGGAGATATCGAGCGGCTCGCGGTCGTGGTGGATGTCCGCTCCGGCCGCTTCTTCGCCGAGTTGGCCGACGTCGTGACCGGACTGCGGCGGCAGGATGAAGACCTGCGGGTGCTGTTCTTGGAAGCCAGCGACGAGTCGTTGGTGCATAGGTTCGAATCCAATCGTCGGCCACACCCGCTCCAGGGGACGGGACGCCTGCTGGACGGTATCGCCCGGGAACGCGCCATGCTTGCCGATATCCGGGCGATCGCAGACCTGGTGATCGACACCAGTGCGCTGACCGTGCACGACCTGCGACGCAAGGTGGATGCCGCTTTCGCAGACACCGACCATGCCCGCCTTCGCGCGACGGTGATGTCCTTCGGGTTCAAGTACGGCATACCGGTGGACGCGGACCTGGTGGCTGATGTGCGCTTCTTGCCCAATCCGTTCTGGGTGCCGGAACTGCGCCAGCACACCGGTCAGGATCCGGATGTCAGTGACTATGTGATCGGCCATCCGCAGGCGCGGGAATTCCTCACGCAGTACTCGCGACTGCTGAACCTGATATCCGACGGCTACCTGCGGGAGGGGAAGCGCTACGTCACGATCGCCATCGGCTGCACCGGCGGGAAGCACCGCAGCGTCGCCATTGCCGAGCATCTGAGTGCCCGACTTGTCAAGGACGGCGTGGAAACCCTGGTGGTGCACCGTGACCTGGGCCGGGAGTAGCAAATGACCGTCCGGCACCGGGGCCGAATCTGGGGAGATGGCCCCAAGATAGTGGCCCTTGGCGGCGGCCACGGCCTGTCCGCGACGCTCGCGGCCCTGCGTGGAATGAGCGACAACCTGACCGCGATCGTGGGGGTGTCCGACGACGGCGGCAGCAGCGGTCGGCTCCGCAACGAGTTCGACATCGTGCCGCCCGGCGATATGCGGATGGCGCTGGCCGCGCTTTGCGGGGACGACAGCTGGGGTCGCACCTGGAGCCAGGTGCTGCAGCATCGGTTTCCCGGTGATGGTGAACTCGCCGGTCACGCGGTGGGCAATCTGCTGATCGCGGCCCTCTGGCAGGAGACCGACGACTTGGTCGAGGGTCTCGACTTCGTGGCCGCTCTGCTCGGAGCGAGAGGAAGGGTGCTGCCCTCGGCCACCTGTCCGCTGTCCCTGGTGGCCGATGTCGTCCCGCGGGGTGGGACAGGTCCGATGATCCAGGTGCGCGGCCAGACTCGGGTGGAGGCCGTTGACGACCGGATCGTTGGCCTGCACCTGGTGCCGCCCGACCCACCGGCCTGTGAGGCGGCGGTGGCAGCCATCCTGGACGCCGATTTGTTGGTGTTGGGCCCAGGCTCGTGGTTCTCGTCGGTATTGCCGCACCTGCACGTACCGGGGATCCGAGACGCAGTGGTCGCCACCGAGGCGACGAAGGTGCTGGTGCTGAACCTGGCCGCGGCCACCCGGGAGACCAAGGGATTCCAGCCGGACACCTACCTGCGGGTGCTGCGCGAACAAGTCCCAGCGGTGACTCTGGATGTGGTGCTGGTGGACGAACGGACGATCTCCGACCTGGAGGTGTTGGAGCAGGCGGCCTCGGCGGTCGGCGCAGTGGTTCACCTCGACCGATTGGCCGCTCACGACTACAGCTCCGGGACGCTGCAGACCAGCCACAACCCGGATCTGCTGGCAGCCGCCTTCTCCGCCATCCGGGCGCGTGGCAGGATCAGCCCATGGCAATGACATCCGCGGTCAAGGACGAAATGAGCCGAGTGGAGGTCACCAAGGTCTGTTGTCGCAAGGCGGAGGCGGTGGCGATGCTCCGGTATGGCGGGGCGCTACATCTGGTCGGCCGACAGATAGTGGTGGAGGCCGAGCTCGATACCGGAGCCGCAGCCCGCCGGTTGCGGGCCACCCTGAAGGACATCTACGGGCACGAGAGTGAACTGTCCGTGGTGCAACCGGCGGGCCTTCGCAAGGGCAACAGGTATGTCGTGCGGGTCGCCGAGGGCGGCAACCAACTTGCCCGCCAGACAGGTCTGATCGACGGTTCCGGGCGTCCGGTGCGGGGGCTACCGGCCAGCGTCGTCGGGGGTCGCGTCTGCGACTCCGAGGCGGTCTGGCGAGGGGCGTTCCTGGCACACGGGTCGCTGACCGAACCTGGTCGGTCAGGCAGTCTGGAGATCACCTGTCCCGGCTCGGAGGCAGCGTTGGCGCTGGTCGGTGCCGCTCGCCGGATGGGGATGAACGCAAAATCCCGGGAGGTCAGGGGAGTGGACCGGGTAGTCATCCGGGACGGCGACACCATTAGCGCGATGCTCACCCGCCTGGGGGCGCATCAGTCCCTGCTCGCCTGGGAGGAACGTCGGATGCGCCGCGAGGTCCGGGCGACGGCGAACCGGCTGGCCAACTTCGATGACGCGAACCTGCGGCGGTCGGCGCGGGCGGCGGTGGCCGCCGGGGCTCGGGTGCAGCGGGCGATGGAGATCCTTGGCGACGAGATCCCCGACCATCTGGCCACCGCGGGCAACCTCCGCCTGGCCCATAAGCAAGCGTCGTTGGAGGAATTGGGTGCCCAGGCGGACCCGCCGCTGACCAAGGACGCCATCGCCGGGCGGATCCGCCGACTGTTGGCGATGGCGGACAAGAAGGCTCGCGACGAGGGGATTCCGGATACCGAGGCAGCCCTCACGCCGGAGATGTACGACGCCTGAACCGGTCTCTTTCGCAGGCCGCCCCGATGGCTGCATCTCGGCTCTGCGACCGCGATAGGACAGACGCTAGGCTGATCGCAGGCTGGTGCTCGAATCCTCGGCGCCAGGGGTTTCTGGCTAGCAAAGGAGAATCGGCAGCGTGACTATTCGCGTAGGAATCAACGGTTTCGGACGTATCGGGCGCAACTACTATCGCGCAGTGAACGACACCGGGCTGTTGGCCAGGATCGGGTCAGCATTGAAGGGTGAGGACATCGAGATCGTCGCCATCAACGACCTCACCGACAACGCCACCCTGGCCCATCTGCTCAAGTACGACAGCATCCTCGGCCCACTCGGTCAAGAGGTGACCTACACAGACGACAGCCTGGTCGTCGAGGGTTTGTCGATCGCGTCGCTGGCCGAGCGCGACCCCGCAGTATTGCCGTGGGGAGACCTCGGAGTCGATGTCGTGATCGAATCCACCGGCCACTTCACAAAGGCCGCCGACGCCCGCAAGCACCTTGAGGCTGGGGCCAAGAAGGTTCTCATCTCCGCGCCTGCCAAGGAGCCGGACGTCACGATCGTGATGGGCGTCAACGAGGGCGACTACGACCCTGCCACCGATGACATCATCTCCAACGCCTCGTGCACGACGAACTGCCTGGCGCCGATGGCGAAGGTGCTCGATGACAACTTCGGCATCAACAAGGGCCTGATGACCACGATTCACGCCTACACCAATGACCAGGTGGTGCTGGACTTCCCGCACAAGGACCTGCGTCGGGCCCGTGCCGCTGCGGTCAACATCATCCCGACCTCCACTGGAGCCGCGAAAGCGATCGGCGAGGTGCTGCCGCAGTTGAAGGGCCGACTGGACGGCTTCGCGATGCGGGTGCCGGTGCCCACCGGTTCGGCCACCGACCTCACCCTGATGTTGGACAAGTCCGCCAGCGCAGAGGAGATCAATGCGGCGATGAAGGCGGCAGCTGACGGTCCGATGAAGGGCGTGCTGGTCTACACGGAGGATCCGATCGTCTCCTCCGACATCGTCACCTCGTCCGCGTCCTGCACCTTTGACGCTCTGCTCACCAAGTCGATGGGCGACTTCGTCAAGGTGATGGGCTGGTACGACAACGAATGGGGTTACTCCTGCCGGATGGTCGACCTCACCCGCTACGTGGGTGCCAGCCTGTGACGGTCAAACAACTGGCCGATCTGGACGTGGCAGGTCGGCGCGTATTCGTACGCGCCGACCTGAACGTCCCGATCAAGGTCACCGACACCGGTCGCGAGATCACCGACGACGGCCGGATCCGGGCAGCCCTGCCCACCATCAAGTATCTGGTGGACGCCGGCGCCAAAGTGATTGTGGCCGCTCACCTGGGTCGACCCAAGGGCGTGCCCAGCGACGACTTCAGCCTTGCCCCCGTTGCAGCCCGATTGTCGGAACTCCTTGGTCAGCCGGTGGTGCTGGCGGCCGACGTGACCGGGGCGTCGGCGAAAGCTGTGGTAGACGCGTTGTCCGATGGTGATGTGGCCATGTTGGAGAACGTCCGGTTCGACCCCCGGGAGACCTCTAAGGACCCAGCCGAGCGGGCCGAGCTGGCGGCCGAATACGCGGCGTTGGCGGATGCGTATGTCTCGGACGGCTTCGGTGTGGTGCACCGCCAGCAGGCGAGTGTCACCGATGTCGCCGAACTCCTGCCCGCAGCTGCTGGCTATCTGGTACTCAAGGAGGCGACCGTCTTCGACCGCGTCCTGAACGACCCAGCCCGCCCGTATGCGGTCATCCTCGGCGGGTCCAAGGTGTCCGACAAGCTCGGTGTCATCACCAATCTGCTGCCCACGGTCGACAAGCTGCTGATCGGTGGTGGGATGTGCTTCACCTTCCTTGCCGCTCAGGGCCATCAGGTGGGCGACTCGCTTCTCGAGGCCGACCAGATCGACACAGTCCGTGCCATCATCGCCGACGCCGCCGACCGGGGCGTCGAACTGCTGCTGCCGACCGACATCGTGATCGCCGACGACTTCTCAGCGACCGCGAATACCCGGGTAGTCACGGCCGACGAGGGCGTGCCGGGCGGCTGGAAGGGCCTGGATATCGGACCGGAAACGATCGACACCTATGTGGCCGCGCTGGCCGACTGCCAGACCGTGGTCTGGAACGGGCCGATGGGCGTGTTCGAGTTGGAACCGTTCGCGGCGGGGACTCGGGCGATCTGCCAGGCGGTTGCCGACCTGGCTGCCATGACCGTGATCGGCGGCGGAGACTCTGCCGCCGCCTACCGGACGTTCGGTCTCGACGAGGCCGACGTCACCCACATCTCCACCGGCGGCGGTGCCAGCCTCGAGTTCCTCGAGGGCAAAACCCTCCCCGGTATCGCTGTGCTTCGAAAGGATTAGTCCGTGACCGAATCCCGTAAGCCCTTGATGGCCGGCAACTGGAAGATGAACCTCAACCATTTCGAGGCAACCGCGCACGTGCAGCGAATGGCGTTCGCGCTGACCGCCGAGGACTACGAGGCGTGCGAAGTGCTGGTGCTGACGCCGTTCACCGACATCCGGTCGGTGCAGGTCCTGATCGAGGGCGACAAGATCGGCATCAAGTACGGCGCCCAGGATGTATCCGAGCACGACTCCGGTGCCTACACCGGTGAGGTCTCAGGTTCGATGCTGGCGAAGCTCGGCTGCGGCTACGCGGTCGTCGGCCACAGCGAGCGTCGGCAGTACCACGGCGAGGACAACTCGACGGTGAACCGGAAGGCGCTGGCGGCCCTGCGGCACTCGCTGACCCCGATCATCGCCTTCGGGGAATCGCTCCAGATCCGCGAGTCCGGCGAGCAGGTGGCGTTTGTGCTCGGTCAGGTTGAGCAGTGTCTGGCCGGTTTCACCGACGAGCAGGCACGCGCCTCGGTGCTGGCCTATGAGCCGATCTGGGCGATCGGGACCGGTCTGACCGCCTCACCCGAAGATGCCCAGGAGGTGTGTGCGGCAGTGCGCGAGTGGCTGGTCGAACGCTTCTCCGCCGAGACCGCTGCCGCCATCCGGATCCTCTACGGTGGTTCGATGAAGGCGGCCAACGCGGCCGAATTGATGGCGCAGCCGGATATCGACGGCGGCCTGGTCGGGGGTGCCTCGTTGGATCCCGACGAGTTCGTCACGATGGTTCGGTACCGCCTGCACGCGAGCTGAAGGGCTCGCAGGTACAGTGGGCGAAACACCGTGAGGGGAGCAACAAAGGCATGATTCTGGCGTTGGAGATTCTCTTGGTCGTCTCCAGCCTGCTCCTGATTGCCCTCGTGCTGCTGCACAAGGGCAAGGGTGGCGGGCTGTCGGACATGTTTGGTGGCGGCGTCACCTCGTCGGTGGGCGGGTCCAGTGTGGCTGAGCGGAACCTCGACCGGATCACCGTCGCAGTGGCGCTGATCTGGGCCGCGACGATCGTGGGTCTGGGCATAATCGTGTCTAGAAGCTAGTTCCGCTCTCTTCGTCACGGAATCCGGGCGGTGGGCCCGGTTCGGGTGTCCCAATAGATGAGTTAGTCAGCAGTCTTCACAGTGCAGTCTTCATAGTGGTGTCAGTCGAGGAGGCAATAAGTGGCCGGTGGAAGCGCGATTCGTGGCAGCCGAGTGGGCGCGGGCCCAATGGGTGAAGCCGAACGCGGTGAGGCCGCTCCCCGCAGGTACGTGTCGTTCTACTGCTCGGACGGGCACGAGACCACGCCGAGTTTCGCGGACGAAGCCAGCGTCCCGGAGATCTGGGACTGCCCGAGCTGCGGCTACCCGGCCGGTCGCGATCCCGAGAATCCCCCCAAGCCACCCAAGATCGAGCCGTACAAGACCCACCTGGCCTACGTCAAGGAGCGCCGCTCTTCCGGTGACGGCGACCAGATCCTGGCCGAAGCGCTGCAGCGCGTACGGGGCGAAGACCTGTAGCACGTAGCTGTACCGAGATTATATACTCGGAGTATGGCCAAAGTGATGATCTCGATTCCGGATGACCTGTTGGCAGAGCTGGATGCGGAAGCTGAGGCTCGTCATACCAGCCGCAGCGCGCTAATAGCCCAGGCAACCCGACGCGAAATCCAGACCCCGGACGCAGCACGGGTAGATGAGCTGGTCTCGGCGGCCCGCGCCGCCCTTGCGGACACCGGGACATGGTCGGCGGAGAAGCTAGTCCGCGAGCAACGGACCGCCCACTGATGCGTGAGCTGTTGCTGGACACTTCGGTTCTGCTCAAATGGTTCCACCGCACTGGTGAGGGCGAAATCGAGCTAGCCGAATGGCACCTCGAAGCGCACCGGCAAGGGCTGGTTCACGCGCACATTCTCGACCTTGGGGTGTACGAACTCGGCAATGTCCTGGTCCGGGCACTGGGTCGAACCGCACAACAGGCCAGTGCAGTGCTGAACGCAGCCCTGGCGCTCTGCGGGCCTCCACTGAGCTTGCCCGGCAGTTCCTTGAGCGAGGTCGCGCAGATTGCCTGCGATGACGGTCTCACCTTCTACGACGCCGCGTTTGCCGTGGCCGCGCGCGAGCATGGCTGCGCGCTCGTCAGCGCCGACCGTAAGCTGCTTTCCACCGGCCACGCGATCACTTTGGAGCACTCAAAGCAGCAACTCCGGGGAATGAAGTAGTCCGAGTTCCCGGTATTGAGCAGGCGACTACCGGGGCAGCAAGGACGCGGAGTCGGCGTCGAGCAGGGCGATGGTCTCCGACGTCCCGTGCACCATCCCTGCGGGCACCGGGGCGGAACCCGCAGCGGGTGCCAGTGCCGCGCGGATCGCGTCGGCCTTGCCGTCGCCGGAGGCGATCAACCAGACCCGGGCGGCGGCGTCGATGGTCGCCAGTGTGAAGGAGATCCTGGTGGGCGGAGGTTTGGGGGAGTCTCGGACGGGGATCACGGTCCCGTGGCCGTGCAGTCCGGGATGTCCGGGGAATAGCGACGCCACATGCCCGTCTTCGCCGACTCCGAGCATGGCGACATCAATCCGGGGAATACCGTCCGCGTCACCGGCCGCCGATGCCAACTCGGCCGCATAGCCTGCCGCGGCAGCATCGACGTCGTCACCGTAGGAACCGCCGCGACAGGGCATGGCGTGTACCCGGGTCGGATCGATCGGCAACTTGTCGAGCATCGCGGTCCGCGCGTCCGTTTCGTTCCGCAGCGGATCCCCCTCCGGCTCGAACCGCTCGTCGGACCACCAGAAGTCGACCCGCGACCAGTCGACCGCGGTCTGCGCTGGGTCGGCCACGACCGCCGCGAGCGACGCTGTCCCGATCCTGCCGCCGGTCAGGGCGACGTGGGCAACACCGCGCGCGGCCTGCGCGTCAAGGATGGCCGTGATCAACCGGGCCGCGACCGCCGCGGCCAACGAATCATGGTCGGGGTGGACGATCACCGTGTCAGCGGTCATTGGGCATTCCCCAACTGGTTGTCAATGGCACGGTCGGCGGCATTCTCGGCGTTGCGCTCGGCGGCAGCCACTGCACCGTCCCCGGCCGTCTTCTTGCCGGTGACCTTCTTGGCAGCCTTAGTCGCACCCTTGGACTTCGTGCCCGCCGCCTTCGTGCTCGCCGCCTTCGTGCCCGCAGACTTCGTGCCCGCCGCCTTCGTGCCGATGGCCTTCTTCCTCGTGCGGAGGCGCTTCTCGGGTTTGGTCGGCTTCAGTTCGGCGGTATCCAGCAGACCCATCGTGTGCTCGTACGGCTCGTCGGGGTCGAGTCGGCGCAGCTCTTCAGTGATGAGTTCCTGCAGCCCACGACGCGGCAGGTACAGCTCCTTTACCGCAGTCCCCAGGCGTTCCACCTGCGCCATCGTCCCGTCATGGCGACTGATCGTCACGTCGCCTGCCTCGGTATGCAGCACGACCTCGTTGATACCCGGTCCTTTGCTCCGGTGGTAGGCGACGGGCACCCCCAGCCGCCACTGCAACCAAGTCCGCAGCAACGGTGCACTCGGGTTGTTCTGGGCTCGGACCGATGCCCGCGTGATGGCGTCGTAGGGCTGGTCCAGCACTGCGGCCAGCGCCGATCGCCACGGGGTGAGTCGAGTCCAGGCGAGATCCGTATCGCCGCTGACCAAGTTGTCCTTCATGGTGGCCAGGGCAACCAATGGTCGGTGGTCCGAGGCGGTATCAATGATCCGGCGAGTGGCCAACTTGCCCAACGGATCCGCAGACGGCTTCACCGGGTGCGCGGCGGGCCACCAGGCGACCACCGGGGTGTCGGAGAGCAGCAGCGGTAGCACAACGGAGTGCGCATGGGCACTCAGCGCGCCACGCAGTCGGAGCCGGACGAGTTCGCCCGGTCCGTCGTTGTCTCCGATGCTGATACCGGCATCCAGCCGAGGTTCTTCCCGACCTGGGCGGGGGATGACAGTGATGATCCGGCACGGATGCTCACCGGCCGAGTGTGACGCCGCCATCGTGGCGTCGTTCTGGTTCTCCTCGTCGGCGATGATGATGAGGGTCATCACCATGCCGGACGCCGAGGCCCCCAGCCGGTGTCGCTCGGACGCGATGGCCGAGGCCACCTCGCTAGCTGTCGTGTCTTCCAGTCTGACGGTCATGGTCGCCTCCAGGTGCGGCCGTCGCGGGCGAGCATCTCATCGGCGGAGGCGGGACCCCAGCTTCCCGGGGGATAGCCCTCCGGCTGACCGCTCGCCGCCCAGTGCTCGAGAATCGGATCGAGGATCTCCCACGACATCTCCACCTCGCGGTGGCGGGGGAACAGTGGCGCATCGCCCAACAGGACATCCAGGATCAGCCGCTCGTAGGCCTCCGGGCTGCTCTCGGTGAACGAGTCGCCGTAGGCGAAGTCCATCGTGACATCGCGTACCTCCATCTGAGTGCCGGGCACCTTTGACCCGAACTTGATGGAGATTCCCTCATCCGGCTGCACCCTGATGACAAGAGCGTTGGATGACAGTTCCTGGGTGTCGGTCGCGGCGAACGGCAGATGCGGTGCGCGTTTGAAGACAACCGCAATCTCTGACACTCGCCGGCCCAGTCGCTTGCCGGCCCGTAGGTAGAACGGCACGCCCACCCACCGGCGGGAGTCGATCTCCAACTTGATGGCGGCGTAGGTCTCGGTGATCGAGGTGGCTGGAATGTTGTCCTCTTCCAGGAAGCCCTTGACGTGTCGACCACCCTGCCAGCCGCTGTCGTATTGGCCGCGGGCAGTGTGCTTGGTCAAGTCGGCCGGCAGGACCACCGAAGACAGCACCTTCTCCTTCTCGAGCCGGACAGCCCGTGCGGAAAAAGCCGCCGGTTCCTCCATCGCGGTCAGCGCCAGCAACTGCATCAGGTGATTCTGGATCACGTCACGGGCGGCACCGATTCCGTCGTAGTAGCCGGCACGGGAACCGATCCCGATGTCCTCGGCCATGGTGATCTGTACATGGTCCACGTAGTGGTTGTTCCAGATCGGTTCCCAGAGACTGTTCGCAAACCTCAACGCCAACAGGTTCTGGACCGTCTCCTTGCCGAGGTAGTGGTCGATCCGGAAGATGGAACCGGTCGGGAAGACTTCTCCGAGAACCTCGTTGAGTTCCATTGCCGACGCGAGGTCGTGGCCGAACGGCTTCTCGACGATCACCCGGCGCCACGCCCCGCCTTCGCTGACGGAGAGCCCACTGCGCATCAATTGCTTGACCACCACCGAGAAGAATCGTGGCGGGATCGATAGATAGAAGGCGTGGTTTCCGCCAGTACCGCGTACCCGGTCCAGATCGCGCAGGGTGGAGGCCAGTTGATCGAACGCCGCGTCGTCGGTGAACTCGCCCGCCACAAACCGGATGCCTTGTGACAGTTGCTCCCAGACGTCCTCCCGGAATGGTGTCCGGGCATGTTCGCGGACCGCGTCGTGCACCTCCTTCGCAAAGTCCTGGTCGGCCCAATCCCGGCGCGCGAACCCGACCAGCGCGAAGCCGGGGGGCAGTAGCCCGCGGTTCGCCAGGTCGTAGATCGCGGGCATCAACTTGCGTTTGGAGAGATCTCCGGTCACGCCGAAGATGACCACTGCGCATGGTCCGGCGATCCGCGGAAGTCTCTTGTCGTTCGGGTCCCGCAGTGGGTTGTTCCCCGGAACGTACTCGTTGGCCACCTGATCGTCTCCTGTGTTCGCGTCGCTGTGCGGGTGCGCTGGCTGGGCGGTTGTTGGGTGCTTTGCTGGCTGTGGCGTCGGGTCAGGATCTGCCGGCGGTCTGCCGCGCTTTGGCCAGCGCGGATTCGAGATTGGCCAGCAGATCCTTCCAGGCGTCGACGAACTTGATGACGCCCTCCGACTCCAGGCCGGTGAATACCGTTGGCAGGTCGACGCCAACCTCGCTGAGGGCATCGAACACCTGCTGTGCGGCCGGGCCGGTGCCGGTGACGGTATCGCCATGCACGTTGCCATGGCCCCGCACCGCGTCGAGGGTCTTCTCCGGCATGGTGTTCACACAGCCGGGGGCCGCCAACTCCACGACATACCGGTCGTCGGCGTACTTCGGATCCTTCACGCCGGTGGAGGCCCACAGCGGGCGTTGCGGGTTGGCCCCGGCCGCGGCCAGCGCCTTCCAGCGGTCGCTGCTGGTGCTGCCCTCGTAGGCGGCCCATGCGAGGCGAGCGTTGGCGATTCCGGCTTCCCCCAGCAAGGCTTCGGCCGCTGGCGTACCGATCTCGGTCAGTCGGGCGTCGATCGCGCTGTCGACCCTGGAGACGAAGAAGCTCGCCACCGAATGGATCCCGGCCAGGTCGATGCCGGCGGCTTTCGCCTGTTCCAGACCGGCCATGTAGGCCGACATCACGAGTTCGTAGCGCTCGACGTCGAAGATCAGGGTGACGTTGACGCTGATTCCGGCTGCGATGGCGGCAGTTATCGCGGGTAGGCCGGCAAGCGTCGCCGGAATCTTCACCAGCAGATTCGGTCGATCGACCGTCCACCAGAGCGCCTTCGCCTCGGCGATGGTTGCTTCGGTGTCGTTGGCCAGCCGCGGATCGACCTCGATCGAGACCCGGCCATCCGAACCGTTGCTGTCGTCGTACACGCCGCGCATCACATCGCAGGCCCAGCGAACATCGAACGTAGTCAACGCCCTGACCGCCTCGCCGACCTCGACGCCGCGCACCCCGAGGTCGGCGATCTGATCGGCGTACTCGGCGGATCCCGAGGAGATCGAGTTGTCGAAGATCGACGGGTTGGTGGTTACCCCGACGACGTGGCTGGCAGAAATCAGGTCAGCGAGGCCGCCGCCGGAGAGGCGGCCTCGGTCGAGGTCGTCGAGCCAAACTGATACGCCGATGTCGGAGAGTGCGCCGAGGTGGTCTGTCATGTTCCAAGTCCTTTGCGTTCGGTGAGATATGGATGGCGGGATGTAGCGCTGAGGTTATTAGCGTGAGTTCGTGCCTAGGGTCGGGCAGCAGCCAGCAGGGACTCCTTGGCAGCCGCCACCACCGCGTCGGCGGTGATACCGAACTTGATGAAGAGAAGGTCGCCGTCGGCGGAGGCTCCGAAGTGCTCAATCGAGATCGCCCGGCCAGCGTCGCCCAGGTAGCGGTACCAGGGCATGGCCACGCCGGCCTCGACCGACACCCTCGCCCGCACTGCCCCGGGCAGAACCGACTCGCGGTACAGCTTGTCCTGCTGCTCGAACCACTCCACACACGGCATTGACACCACCCGGGCGGCGATGCCCTCGGCGGCGAGCGTCTCCTGTGCGGCCAGTGCGATCTGCACCTCCGAACCGGTGGCGATCAGCAGAACCTCCGGTTCGCCGTCACTCTCGGAGAGGACGTAGCCGCCCTTGCTGACCCCCTCCGCGGATTCGTACCGGGTGCGGTCGACCGTCGGCAGCGTTTGCCGCGAAAGGATCAGCCCCGTTGGTTCATTGCGTTCCAGAATGGTCCGCCAGGCCACCGCTACCTCGTTCGCGTCGGCCGGCCGGACGATGTTCAGTTGCGGCATCGCCCGCAGAGAGGCAAGGTGCTCGATCGGTTGGTGGGTGGGGCCGTCTTCGCCCAGGCCGATGGAATCGTGCGTCCAGACGAAGGTGACGGGCGCCTTCATCAGGGCGGCAATCCGGACCGAGCCACGCATGTAGTCGGAGAAGGTGAAGAAGGTGCCACCGAACGGGCGGGTGAGACCGCCCAGCGCCATCCCATTCAGGGCGGCGCCCATTGCATGTTCGCGGATTCCGAAGTGCAGCACGCGCCCGAAAGTGCTCGAGTCGGGGACATCGTCGCTGAGACTCTCCGGTTCGAACGACTTGCCACCTTCGATGGTGGTGTTGTTGGAACCGGCGAGGTCGGCTGAACCGCCCCAGAATTCCGGCAGGACGGCCGCGATGGCGTTGATGACCTTGCCGGAGGAGGCCCGGGTGGCCATGTCGTCGCCGGCGGCGAATACCGGGATGGCCTCGGCGAACCCGTCCGGGAGACGACGCTCGACGAGTCGGTCGAGCAGGGTGGCTTTCTCGCCGTGGCGCGCCCGCCACGCGGTCAGTCGGGCATCCCATTCGGCGTGGGCGGCTTGACCCCGCACGACCACCTCTCGGGCATGACTGAGAACCTCCGGGTCCACTTCGAAGGTGCGATTCGGGTCGAAGCCGAGTACCTCCTTGGTCGCGGCCACCTCGGCCACGCCCAACGCCGACCCGTGGATCTTGCCCGTGTTCTGCAGCTTGGGCGACGGCCAGCCGATGATCGAGCGCATCCGGATGATGCTGGGCCGGTGGGTCTCAGCCTCGGCGCGCAACAGCGCCTCATGTAGGGAGGCCACGTCGATGTCACCGTTGGGCATCATGTCCACGTGCTGGGTGTGCCAGCCGTACGCCTCGTAGCGCTTCAGCACGTCCTCGGTGAAGGCGACGTTGGTATTGCCCTCGATGCTGATGTGGTTGTCGTCGTGGATCAGGATCAGATTGCCGAGTCGCTGGTGGCCCGCGAGGCTACTTGCCTCGGAGGTGATCCCCTCCTCCAGACAACCGTCACCGGCGACGACGTAGATCCGGTGGTCGAACAGGCTGTCACCCGGATCGGCGGCTTGGTCGAGGTTGCCCCGCACGTAGCGGGCATCCATCGCCATCCCCACTGCGGTGGCGAGCCCCTGACCCAGTGGCCCCGTGGTCGTCTCGACCCCTACGGTGTGCCCGTACTCAGGGTGTCCCGGGGTCAGGCTTCCCCAGGTGCGGAACGATTCCAGGTCGCTGAGTTGCAGCCCGTAGCCGGACAGATAGAGCTGGATGTACAGGGTGAGGCTGGAGTGGCCGTTGGAGAGGACAAACCGGTCGCGGCCAATCCAGTGCGGGTCCGACGGATCGTGCCGCATGTGCCGCTGGAAGAGCAGGTAGGCGGCCGGTGCGAGCGTCATTGCGGTGCCCGGGTGGCCGTTGCCGACCTTCTGGACGGCGTCCATCGCCAACACGCGCGCGGTGTCCACCGCGCGCCGGTCGAGCTCGCTCCAGTCAAGCGTCACTAGGGGTTCCTTCCCAATCGGTGTCCGGCACGCAGGCGTGCAAGGTGGCTTCGCGATGCAGCCTAGAGGAGTTGGCCGTCGGAAGTTGGGTTGTCGCAAGTAGACTCTTCGGGACGGCCGGGTTGATCCCGAGCCGACCCCGAGCCAACCCCTCGCCCATCTCGCCACGAGAGGACATCCGTGACGGCAACCGAATCGCTGCCCACGCGCGATTTGTCTATGAGCGGCCGGTTTCGGGCCTACCTGGGCCTGACAAAACCCCGCATCATCGAACTGCTGCTGGTCACCACCGTGCCGACCATGTTCCTGGCCGCCGGCGGATTTCCACCGGTCTGGACGATGATCGCGACCCTGATCGGTGGCGCGCTGGCAGCTGGCGGAGCCAACACCCTCAACTCCTATCTGGACCGCGATATTGACCGATTGATGGCGCGCACCGGACATCGGCCGCTCGTCACCGGGCAGGTGGAGCCGCGGCCGGCACTGATCTTTGGGCTGGTCCTGTCGTTGGCGTCGGTGGGTTGGCTGGCGCTTACAACCAACCTGCTCAGCGCGGTGTTGGCGGCCGCGGCCATCGCCTTCTACGTACTCATCTACACCCTCGGACTGAAGCGTCGCACGCCGCAAAACATCGTCTGGGGCGGAGCGGCCGGGTGCTTCCCGGTCCTGATCGGGTGGTCGGCCGTGACCGGCGGAGTGTCCTGGGCGCCGCTGGTCTTGTTCGCCGTGGTTTTCCTGTGGACGCCGCCGCACTATTGGCCGCTGTCGCTTCGATTCCGGGAGGACTATGAGGCCGCGGGTGTTCCGATGCTGCCGGTGGTCGCAACCAAGGGCCGGGTCGGCCGCGAGATCATCTACTACTCGTGGGCGATGGTGGCCGCCTCGCTGCTGCTGATTCCGGTGGCGCCGATGGGCCCGGTGTACTCGGTGGTTGCGGTGACTTTGGGCGCACTGTTCCTATACGAGGCCTACGCGCTGCTGACCCGGATCAAGCGGGCCGAGACGGGTGGTCCCGCGGATGTCAAACCGATGCGGTTGTTCCACGGGTCCATCAGCTACCTGGCGCTGTTGTTCCTGGCGATCGGAATCGACCCGTT
>JAUPKM010000281.1 GCA_030837445.1 Actinomycetota bacterium | reverse complement strand
TCATTCCGGATTTCGGCGACGACGCGGCAACAGACCGCAAGCTCGCGATCATCTTCTCGAAGGGCAACCTGGACATGGCCTACCCCGGTCTGGTCCTGGCCAATGCCGCCCTTGGCGAGGGGGTGGACACGATGATCTTCTTCACTTTCTGGGGCTTCGACATGATCACGAAGTCGCGCATGCACGACCTGCAGTTCTCTGCGGTGGGCAACACCGCAATGCATCTGCCGGGCCGTGACACCCACATGCCGCAGTCACTTGCCCCACTTCCGGGGATGACCGCGGTCGCTACCAAGATGATGAAGAAGCAAATCGCCGACCTCGGCATCCCGGAGGTACCCGACTTCCTCGACCAGATCGTCGCGGCTGGCGGGAATCTGTGGGCCTGCCGGATGTCGGCCGACATGAACAATCTCGACGAGTCGGACCTGCGAGACGATGTCGCGGGGATCATCAATGCCAGTGACTTCATCGAGATGACGGACGGGGCGCAGTTGCTGTTCATCTGACGCCGGCCAGGATGGCCGCCGGCCAATTGGAATGGCGCAGGTCAGCGGAGGGGGCGGGCGACGGCGACCGTGGAACCATAGGAGCGAGTGCGGGTGAGGTCCCAGAACACCTGCCAGGTGTTCGGTCCGGCGCCTGTGAGTCGGACCGTTCCGCGGCCGAGACCTGTGCGCGGATGCGTCGTGCCGGGCTGTGCGCGGATGTCAGTCAGCCGCGAGTCTGACGGGCCGTGGGTTAGGCCGGTCGAGTCGTAGATGACCAGCGCGTAGGAACCGTCCGGAAGCCGGGCGGGGGGCCCGGCGGCGATGGCCGCGTGGCCGACATCGCGTCCGCGACTGCCAAACGCCAGCAGGTCACCTGCCCGGATGCCGTTTGTCGCGATGATCGGCTGCCATCGGGTAGTGCCGCGGGCGGGAATTCGTCGGATGAAGTCGACCACCTTGTCGGGTTTCGGTACCCGCCCAACCGGGATGCTCTCGACCTTGCGAAGTTCGGCATTTGCCTCCGGTGCAGCGGTCTTGAGGAAATAGTTGGTCATGCCGACACAGTCGAACTGGTAGCGGCCGGCCTGCGCGTCGACGCGGTTGTGGTGGTCGTAAAGCGTCCAGGTCATCGACGACCACGCCTCGCTCACCGCCTCGAAAACCGCGCCGCTACCAACCCGGGGAGCGGCCTGCGCTGCTTGCACGGCCCGGCGATACACAGCCAGCGCCGCCGCTGCCTTCGCCGCCGCGGCATCCCGAGTCCGGAGAGCACCCAGGTATACCCGGTGCGCGACTTGGGCCGACGCCAATGCCGCCTTCTCCCGCTGCGTTGCCCTCGCCAATGCCAACTCAGCGCCCGACAATCTCAGGTCCGCCCCAGTCACAAGGTCTGTCGCGCGCAGGTAGGGACCCCTGGTGGCGATGGCTCGGGTGCCCCACAGCCTCAGAAGGCCCAACCGGTACTGGGCGCGGAGCAGAAGAGCAGCGGCAGTATTCCGATCGGTCGAGGGCAGCTGCGCCTGCCGCCCGAGAGTGACCACCGCCGCCGCCTGTGCGTTTCGGTTGGACAGTGCCCACAGGTGGGCCGCGCGTGTTCGCCGTTCCTCGTCGACCGCCAGGGACTCCGCTCGGGCTGCGACGAGCCTGGTAGTCGCGGCTTCGGCGCGCCCCAGACCTGCGTCCCGAAGGTGGGCCTGCGCCCTGCTCTTACGGGTGGCGCTGGTGGCAAGTTGACGGTCACGCAGGTCCCTCAATGCAGCGGCCTCGCGGGCCGCCCGCGCTGCCCGATCCGCCAACTCCCATAACGTCAGTTGAGGCACAGCAAGGCCGGCCGAGCTGTCGGCACCATCCGCGGCGACGTTCGTCGTCGCGGCGGCCGACCCTGGGACAGCACCAGCGACCAACAGCGCCGCGGCGGCAGCGAGGACCACCGGGCGGTCGGTTCGTCGCATCCCTGGGTGCTCCAATGCCGTGCCCCATCTTCGTCCCGTCGACTTCCTCTGCCGTCGACACTACGGGCGCCGAGAGTGATCGACAAGCACGCTGTGGCGACCGGGACCCCCGCTGGGCGCCGATCAGGGTTTTGTGCCGACCGTATTCCGCGCCTGCTGAGACAGATGGATCCGACCGTCCGGACCGACACAATCTTCGAGCCGTTGGGAAGCCGCGGTCTGCACCGCCGACCGGTCCGCTTCCGGTACGGCGTTCCACATGGCCCGTTGACCGGTGGACATGGTCCAGGTACGCCAGTGCTCGGTATCGGCGAAGCTGACATCCACATCGGTGTGGGTTGTTCGAACATCTACGAAGCCAGCTGCCGTCAGCAGCGCCTGGACTCCATCATCGGAGCCGAACGGTCCGTTGACCCCGGTCGTCCGCGGATCCAGCATGTCCGGTGGCAGATACGGAGTGAAGACAGCGTCGACCTCAGCCCACCGTGGATCACGGCCGCCGAACGACGTAACCCCCACTCGGCCGCCGGTGGCCAGCACCGCGAACCACGACTTCAGGGCGGCGGGCGGATCCGGCATGAAGAACAGCACCAGCGACGCCGAGATGACGTCGAACGACGCAGCCGGCAGCTCCAGCCGTTGCCCGTCCGCACGGGCTAACTCGACCCAGTTCAACCCCGCTTCGTCCAATTCCTCCCGGGCGCGATCAAGCATCCCTTGCGACATGTCCACCCCGAGCACCCTGTCCGAAGGGGCCACAATCGGCGCGGCCAGCGTCAGGACAGCGCCGCGGCCACAGCCCACATCAAGCACCCGCTGCCCAGGAGCCAGATCCAGCGCGGCGATCAACCCCGCCGCGATCGGCCGGAAGAAATCGACCCCAACCCTGTCGTAGGACTCGGACACAAGGTCGAATAGGCCGGCAATGCGATCGGACACCCCCGCCAGCGCGCTACCCTCCGGCGCATCCGCCATTGCGGCACCGTCTGTCCCGCCAGTCATGCCGTCCCACTGGTTCCCGAACCACCGCGATCACGGGGGCCGAAGGCCACGGACAGCGAGTCCAACGCCCGAGTGAACTCCATTGGCAGCACCCACACTTGCCGGGCGTCGCCACGCATCATCTCCGGTAGATGCCGCATGAACTGGTAG
>JAUPKM010000280.1 GCA_030837445.1 Actinomycetota bacterium | reverse complement strand
CCGGTGCTGGTCGGAGGGCGCAAGACCGCCTCATCCCTAGGGCGTGCTGCGGACGCGAACAGCTGGTGGACCCTCCGCTGGACCAACCATTCCTCGCGAGGGGCATCAGTCGAACGGGTCAGTCCGTTCCGCTCGTCGCCAGGTAAGGTATTGGCCCGGCGACCGAGCCAGGTCGGGACCAGGCCGGCGGCACCATTGGAGGTTCGATGTCTGAAGATTCCCGCGTCACTGACGCGGAGGGCCCCGGAATCACCCGCCGGAACCTGCTACGCCTGATGGGGGCGAGCGCTGCCTCAGCGGCCTTGATGCCCACCGTCGGCGCGGGTGCCGCCATGGCGGACGACGATGATGCGGCGGTACAAAGCAGGGGCGACATCCGGCCACGTCGGCCCAACTTCGTGGTCATCCTCGTTGACGAGATGCGTTCCTCGCCCGTCTATGAGTCCCCGCAGTTGAAGGCCTGGCGGGCCAGGAATCTGCCCAACATCAACTCACTGCGACGCAATGGGTTCACGCTCGGAAATCACCACATCATGTCCGCGGCCTGCGCCCCGAGCCGTGCGTCGATCTTCACCGGGCAGTACCCGTCCCTGCATGGGGTCACCCAGACCACCGGGGCTGCCAAGAGTGCCATCGAGGAAGACGTGTTCTGGCTGGATCCGACCACCGTTCCCACCATGGGTCACTACTTTCGCGCGGCGGGGTACCAGACCTTCTACAAGGGCAAGTGGCATGTGTCCGACGCTGACCTCTACCAACCCGGTACGCACAACACGCTCCCGAGCTACACCGCCAATGGGCGCCGGGATCTGGCGCTGGAACGGATCTACCTGGAAGCGGACATGCTCGATCGTTTCGGCTTCACCGGTTGGATCGGTCCGGAGCCGCATGGTGTGAGCCCGTTGAACTCCGGCTCCTCGGCCCCCGGGGGACAGGGTCGTGACGCGGCGTATGCGCAGCAGGGGGTTGAGCAGTTGCGCAGGTTGCAGCAGGCCAACACCCCTTGGTTGCTGGTGACGTCGTTCGTGAATCCGCACGACATCACCATTTGGGGAGATCTGACCCTGGCATCGCGCAACTACTACCTGATGCAGTCACTGGTGGGCTCCAACGTGCCGTCCAACCTCTTCGACGATCGGTACCGGATCTCGAGCGAGGAGGACCTCGCAGGAAAGCCCACGGCGCAGGCCAGTTACCGCGATGCCTACGCCGACGCTTTCCAACCCACCCGAAACGGGCAGGAGTACCACCGCTTCTACTACCAACTTCAGGCAAACGTCGACAAGCAGATCGGACACGTATTGCGCGCCCTCCGAAGCGGCGGTCCGGACTTCTATCGCAATACCGTCGTTGTCTTCCTCTCCGATCACGGCGAGTTGCTCGGTGCCCATGGTGGTCTGTTCCAGAAGTGGCACCAGGCCTACGACGAGGTACTTCGAGTGCCAGCCGTCTTTCACAATCCGAACCTGTTCCCGAAAGCCCAGAGCACCGGCGCGCTCACCTCGCACGCGGACTTGCTGCCGACGATGTTGGGGCTGGCCGGGGCCAGTCAGTCCAACCTTCGGCGGGAGTTGGCGATTACCCACACGCAGGTCCGCCCATTGCCGGGCCGCGACTTGACGCCGCTGCTGCTGGGTCAACGACCGCAGTCCGGCTACCGCCAGCCGCAGTACTTCATGACCGATGATGAACCGACCCGGGGCTCCCAGCAGGTGGCGTTCAACGGCGTGATGTATCCGGCCGTGGTAGCCCCTGCACACTTGGAGACGGTGGTGGCGCAACTGCCGACGGGAACTAAGGGCGCGCTCGAACAGTGGAAGTACACCCGCTACTTCGACAACCCTGACTTCTGGAGCGATCCAGGCGTGCAAGACGTGCAGACCTTCATCGACGGCAACATGAACGATGCCGGGACGAAGACGGCAACCACAACAGTGAAGAAGAGCCCGGTCCCTGATCAGGTGGAGGTCTACAACGTCACCCGCGACCCCACCGAGATGCATGATCTGTCACAGGACCCGGCCTCGGTGGCCACCGTGCGTCAGCTGAAGGTTCTGCTGGCCGCGCAGCGAAAGGTCAAGCGGCTCGAGCCACGGCTCGACCCCAGGTTCAATGGCATCCCCGGGGGTATCGGAGTGTGACAGTGCACTCGCGGGTCGCGCAGTCTGCGGCGCGGGTGAGGTCGAGGAAGCCCAGGTGAGTTCCGTCGGGGTTTGACTCCGACTTCCGGGCCGGACCTGCGATACCTTCCGGCTCATGCTGGGTACGCTGCCGTTGGCGCTGGGAATCCTCGCGTCGCCGATTGCCGTGATTCCGGCCATCCTGTTTCTGCTTGGCCCCCGTCCGACTGCGACCTGTGTTTCTTTCCTGTTCGGCTGGACCGGCGGTCTGGCTGCCGTCACCGGGGTTGCCATCCTGTTCGCCGACGGCATCGACGCGGGCACAGGGAAGCCGATCTGGTTGTCGTGGCTGCGGATCATCGTCGGTGCGTTACTGCTGGTCTACGGCCTGCTGACCTGGCTGCGTCGCAATGCCAAATCGGAACCGCCAGGGTGGCTGACCGGAATCAGCGAACTCCCGCCCCCGCGCGCTGCCGTGCTGGGACTCGGCTTGTCCGCTGTCAACCCCAAAGTCGCGCTGCTGTGCCTCTCCGCCGGGCTGACAATCGGGATGGAGGGAGCCTCCGCCGGGCAGGAACTTGTCGCGTTCCTGTCGTTTCTGGCCATCGGGTCGATTGAGGTCTTGCTGCCGCTCGGTGCCTTCCTGTTGGCTGGCGATCGGGCCACGGTGCCCCTGCAGCGAGTCCGGACCTGGCTGGAGGACCACGGGACGAGCGTTGTCGTGCTGGTGGTCATCGTGATCGGCGCTCTGTTGGTGGTCAACGGGGTGCGGGCCTTGTAGGCGGACCTTGGTGTCGACCAGTCGACTGGCCCAGTATGTACGATGTATGTACACTGGCGGTCGGGGAGGGTCATCATGAACGGACGCACTGCTCGGGATGATCGTCTCAACCTGCGCGCATCCCGTGAGCAGACTGAAGTCATCCGACTCGCCGCCCAGATTTCGGAGGCGACCGTCACTGAATTCGTCCTCGGTAGCGCAGTCGCGGCCGCTGAGCGGGTCCTGGTCGACCGTCGATGGTTCGAATTGGACGATGCCAACTGGGTCGCATTTCACGCCGCCCTCGATCGTCCAGCCGTTCTCAAGCCTCGCCTCAGCGCGCTACTCAGCGAGCCCGATCCATTTACTGGCTGAGATGGCCGCACCTTGGACCCGCCCGCGCAAACTTCAACCCGATGATCGGCTGCACGGCTTCGACTGCGGCGACCTGGCACTCAGCCACTGGCTTACGACGTACGCCAAAGGCAACCAGGCGGCAGGTATGGCTTCCTGCTACCTCTGCCTTGACGACTCCGGCGACGTGATCGCCTATTACGCATTGGCCACCGCGGGTGTGTCTCAGCTGGACGCGTCACCATCGGTCAGGAAAGGCGTCCCAAGGCACCAGATCCCCGCCGTCCTCCTCGCCAGACTCGCGGTGCACACCTCGCGGCAGGGCACAGGCTTGGGACGGGCCATGCTGCGGGACGCGCTCATCCGCGTTGGGCAGGCGAGTGAGATCGTAGGGGTCCGCTGCTTGCTGATCCACGCGAAAGACGATTCCGCTAGGCGCTTCTACCTGCGATGCGCCGAGTTCGAGGACTCCCCAACCGATCCGCTGCACCTGATGCTGCTGATCAAGGACCTGCGGAAGTCGATCCCCTCTTGAGGCGCGGAAGCTCTCGCTGCTGCCGGGGGTGACCTTTGAGGTACCTTGGACCCGTCTTGAGGGTGGCTTGATTTCGCCCCGACAGCCTGTTCTTCATGAACGAGATGCTCATGTCGATGCCGACAACGGGAACCCTTATCCATGCTGAATTGGCAATCCGGCAACTGCTGAGTTACCTGCTGCTCGTGGTGATGCTCCCGGTGCTGGTGGCTGCCCGGATTCCCGCGGCGAGGCGGACCATATTCGCAACCCTGGGTTACATGTCCCGAACCGCAGCTCCCGTTCGTGTCGTGGAGGCCCCATGACCACGGTGAGCAGGATTGGCCAATTGCAGGCAGCCGCCCAGCAGCCGAACTGGACGGTAAGCCGGAGGTAGCTGGCCGCAGACACTGCGCAGTCCGGGGCCCCCATCGGGGGCGACACCCAAGCCGCACGAAACACCGATCCGCGGGGCTGGTGCTGCGGTGGCTATCCTCGGCCCATGAGGGTCCCCGGATTCCAACTGGCCGCCGGACTCGGTTTCGCAGTCCTACTGACGGTGACGGCCTGTTCTCCCGCCACCCCGGGGGCCTCGGGCACGGGAGTCGCCTCTGGTCAGCAGGATGTCGCCGCTGGTGACTTCGAACGAGGCGCCCAGACGTCGAGTCGCGCAGTCGTGGTCATTGAGGGAGGTGGTTCGCCCCACGCCTACACAACTCCTTGGGCCGCATGCGCGGGAGGGCGTCCGCAGTACGTTGAGGCACTGCTCGCCTCGGGCCTTCCGGTATTCACCGCCCCCGGCTTCGGCAACACACATAGCAGCGTCGAAGGTGAGTCCGGGTGCCCACCGCAGCCGCCGCTTGACGTGCAGTGGAACACCTCGGGATATCCGACGCAGGCAGGGCAGGATGTGCTGGGCTTCCTGGGGTTTCTTAACCAAACATATGGCTACAAGACATTCGACTTGGTCGGATACAGTTACGGTGGTCTTGTTGCCCGAGCGACATTGGCCGCTCGGAAGTCGCCCCCACCGACGGAAGTGGCCCCTTCCGTCTCATACGCTCAAGCCGCAATCGACGCGGGTGTGACGATCCCTTCGATCGTGACCTTGAACTCGCCGCATCTCGGTGCGCCAGCGTACGACATCGCCGACGACCCCAGCGTCTACCGGGAGCCGGTCGCAGCTGCATGGGGTACGCAATACGCGGAGGCTTCGGAAAGCCTCGTCGCTTTCGAGCGTTCTGAGGGCGCAGGCGCGATACAGGTGTTGCGAACAAGTGCGCACGCCAAGCCCGACCCGAAGGGTTGGGACGTCCAACAAGTGGGCGTACTCGACGATGTAGCCGTGACGTTGGTCGCCGGAGACTTCTGCGGCCGGGTCTGCGGCGACTTGGCCGGGCCGGCTCCGGGCGAGGTGGATGAGTCGTTACGCACGGACGGCACGGTCCCGGTCTACAGTCAATTGATGCTGCCGTGCCCGGAGCCGTGTCCAGCGCCCCCGGGCTCGGTCTACATACCGCCGGGTCTACTGCCTGACGTCAATGTGGTGCGTAAGTCGTTCCCCACAGTGCACTCAACATTCGTCACTGCTGGTCTCGGGCTTCCCAGAGCACTCTCCGTGTCCCGTAACCCCGCTGCGATTGACTACCTGGTGAGCACCGTGACGTCCGACTGGCAGGAGGCCGGAGCGCAACTGCTGAAGCGCCGCTAGAAGCGACTCCGGGCGCTCGCTTGAACTGGCCGAACGGGTCCCCGGCGGCCCGCTGCAACACCTGACGGATGACCCAGTCCTCACCTTGGTGTCCAAGGCCTCGCCATTCTGCGGCACCGGTTGAGTGGAACTCCTCCCCCCAAGGGCCTTGGGGGGAGCGGCTGGTGGGGTTCCGAACGTGCCTGATCTCTGGCGGAGCGTTCCATCGACACAAAAGCGCGCCCGGCAGGATTCGAACCTGCAACCGACCGGGTAGAAACCGGTTGCTCTATCCGTTGAGCTACGGGCGCCTGCGGGTGATGCCCGCGAGCCACACAATAATGGCCGACGAGTT
>JAUPKM010000279.1 GCA_030837445.1 Actinomycetota bacterium | reverse complement strand
GCCGCCGGCTCGCCGAAGATCGGGACGCTACCGGGACCGGGTAGGCCGTGCGGACCGGGGTTGGTCACCAGCGAGGACCGACCGGTCAGGCCGGTGGAGTGCGGCAGCACTGCCAGTAAGGGTTTGGTGGCAGTGCTCGCCGCGTCATGTAGCACCTCGTTGATCTCGTCCGATGCCGCCCGCACCGGCGGAACATGGATCACCAGGACCGAGTGCACATCCCCCGCCGACAGCGCCTCCGACAGCACGGCCGCCAACTGCTCGCCGGTCGCGTTCCACTCCACGCGGTAGGGGCGCTCGACCACTGTCATCCCGGCGGCAGCGACCAAATCCGCCGACAGCAGCAGCAGCGCCGCCGAATTCGACACCAGCGCGACTCGCGGTCCGCGCGGTACCGGCTGCAGCGCCAGCAGCCCGGCGGCGTCGAGCATCCCGGCCAGCGTGTGGGTCTGCAGGATCCCGTTCTGGGCCAGCAGTTGGTCGACCACGCCAGCATCCAGCTGGGTGGTGTTCGTCAACTCCATCGGCGGCCAGGCGCCATCGGCCCGACCGGCGAGCACGGCGATCACCGGCTTCCGACGGGACAACCGTCGAGCGATCCGGGCGAATTTGCGGGGGTTTCCGAGGGTCTGAAGGTAGAGCAACACCACTGCCGTAGAGCCGTCCGAATCCCAATACTGCAGCAGGTCGTTCACCGACACATCGGCGCGTACCCCGGCCGAGACGAACGTGGTCAGGCCCAGCCCGCGGCCGGCCATCTCCTCCAGCACCGTCGCACCGAGGGTGCCTGATTCGCAGAAGAAGCCGATTCGACCCCTGCCCGGCACTATGTCGGCCAAGCTGGCGTTCAACGAGGTCCGAGGGTCGGTGTTGATGATCCCCATCGCCTCGGGCCCGATGATTCTGATGCCCGCCTCTCGGGCCCGGGACACCAAGTCCCGGCGGCGCGCAGGACCCTCGGGATCCATCACCGAGAAGCCGGTCGCGATCACCTCGATCGCGCGAACCCCGGCGGTGGCGCAATCATCGACGATCTGCGGCACCGACGTGATGGGGGCCGCGATGATCGCCAGGTCGATCGGACCCGGTGCATCGGCCACGCTGGGGTAGGCACGCAGCCCGGCGACCTCGGTCACTTCCGGGTGGATCGCATAGATGGAGCCGGTGAACCCGGCTGCCTTCAGATTTCGCACCACCAATTGGCCGAGCGAGTCCTCGCGCCGACTGACCCCAACCACCACAATCTTCGACGGGTAGAACAGTGCCTCCACCGACCGCGCTTCAGCGGCGTGCTCGCGGGCGAGCATCACGGTTGAGTTTGCCAGTGTCGGCTCGATGTCGAATTCCATGTGCACGACACCGTCCGACATCTTCTGCGACGGCCGGTACCCGGCCTCTGCGAAGGTCGCGATCATCCGTCGATTGTCCGGCAGCACCTCCGCATAGAAGCGTTCGATCCCGTTCTCCCGGGCGACGGCGGCCAGGTGCTCCAGCAGCACCGACCCGACTCCGCGACCCTGATGGTCATCCCGGACGGTGAACGCGATCTCCGCCTCGCCGGCACTGATCAGGTCATATCGACCCACCCCGATCATCTCGCCACTCTGGGTCGCCACCAGAGCTACCCGGTCGTGGTAGTCGACCCGGGTGAACCGCTCCACATCACGCTCACTGAGTTCGGGGTACGGAGCGAAGAAGCGGTAGTAGATGGTCTTCGCCGACAGCGAGGAGTGGAATTCGACCAGCGCGGCAGCGTCATCGGCCCGGATCGGTCGCAGGTGGCAGGGACGACCGTCTCGCAGGAGTACATCGGCCTCCCAATGCTGGGGATAGCCGGCTTCGGTCACCAGAACACGCTAGCGGGAAAGCCGTGCCGGAACACCTCGGCCGGTGGGTTCCGGTCCACAATGGGCGGATGGCCAGAGGATCCACGACATTGCCGCCCTCGCCGGAGGTCCCCGAGCGGATCGTCGACATCGATGTCGGCGAGGAGATGCGCGGCTCATTCCTGGAGTACGCCTACTCGGTGATCTACTCCCGCGCTCTGCCGGACGCCCGAGACGGGATGAAACCCGTGCAGCGGCGCATCCTCTACCAGGCCGGCGAGATGGGGCTGCGGCCCGACCGCGGTCACGTGAAGAGCGCCCGGGTAGTCGGCGAGGTGATGGGTCGACTCCATCCCCACGGTGAGGGTGCGATCTACGACGCGCTGGTGCGAATGTCCCAACCCTTCTCACTGCGATTGCCGTTCATCGATGGGCACGGCAACTTCGGGTCGTTGGATGACGGACCGGCAGCGATGCGCTACACCGAGTGTCGACTGGCCCCTGCTGCCATGCCGATGATCGCCGGGGTGCACGAGGACACGGTGGATTTCGTGCCGAACTACGACGGTCGGGAACAGGAACCGGTGGTGCTGCCGGCGGCCGTGCCCGCGCTACTGGTGAATGGCGCGACGGGTATTGCGGTGGGAATGGCCACCAATATCGCACCGCACAACCTGGGCGAGGTGGTGAACGCCGCCCGCCACCTGCTCGCACACCCCGATGCCACCTTGTCCGACCTGATGCGGTTCGTGCCTGGGCCCGACCTACCCTCCGGCGGCCGGATCGTCGGGCTCGACGGTATTCGGGACGCCTACCAAACAGGTCGGGGGGCATTTCGGATGCGGGCCGCGGTGCGAATCGAACAGGTGACTCCGCGCCGGAAGGGCCTGATCGTCACGGAGTTGCCGTACAACGTCGGCGTCGAACGGGTGATGCAGCGAGTCAAGGATCTGCACAACAGCAAGAAGGTGCAGGGCATCGCCGGGATGACGGACCTGACCGATGGCGACCAGGGACTGCATCTGGTGATCGAGATCAAGAGCGGGATCAATCCGGACGCTCTGCTCGAGCAGTTGTACCGTCTGTCGCCGCTGGAGGAGCAGTTCAACATCAATGCCGTCGCGCTGGTCGAAGGTCGGCCAGTGACGTTGGGCCTGATCCAGTTGCTGCGAGTATTCCTGGACCATCGGCTGGAGGTGGTCCGGCGGCGCAGCGGTTTCCGACGGGCGAAGGCAGCCGACCGATTGCACCTGGTCGAGGGGCTGCTGGTTGCCATCCTCGACATCGACGAGGTGATCCAGGTGATCCGGGGCAGCGACGACGCCGCAGCCGCCAAGGTGCGGCTGATGGAGATCTTCGACCTGTCGGATGCCCAGACCAGCTACATCCTGGAGATGCCGCTCCGCCGGCTGACCAAGTTCTCACGGCTGGAATTGGAGTCCGAGCGGGATACTCTGCTTGCCACGATCGCCGAATTGGACCGGATCCTGGCCGACCCGGCGGTGTTGTCCGGAGTGGTCTCAGAAGAGCTCGCCGAGGTCGCTGCGACCCATTCAACTCCCCGACGGACCGCACTGTTGGAGGCCGACGCGGTGCTTGGCAAGGCGGCCGGACAGTTGACGTTGGAGGTCAGCGACGAGCCGTGCGTGGTCGCTCTGGACGTCTGCGGGTTGACCGCTCGATTGCCGCTGCCGACCGCCGCCCCGACCGGGCCGCGGGCCGCAAACGACGTCATCGCCGCCAGCACCCTCACCTCCACCCGGTCAGATGTCGGGGTGCTGACCAATCGCGGCCGGATGATCCGGATCCCAGTGGTGGATCTGCCGTCGTTACCTGCCACCGCCGGCTATGCCACGTTGGTCGGGGCGACGTCGGTGGCGGAGTTCCTGACGCTGGCGGCCGGGGAACGCCCGGTGGCAGTGGCGCAGCTCGGCGAAGACGCGCCCGGCATCGCCCTCGGAACTCGGATGGGATACGTCAAACGAGTGCTGCCGGACAGTCCGGGTAATCGCGACAGCTGGGATATCGTGGCGCTGCGCGATGGCGACGAGGTCATCGGCGCGGCAGACTGTCGCGACACCGATACCCTGGCCTTCATCAGCAGTGATGCCCAACTCCTGGCCTTTCCGGCCACCGCCGTACGACCACAGGGCCGCAGCGCGGCCGGAAT
>JAUPKM010000278.1 GCA_030837445.1 Actinomycetota bacterium | reverse complement strand
GCCGTGGTGCTGGCGACGATCGAGACACTGGTCGTGCCCGCCTGCTTGCCGCCCTGAGCGTCCAGGACGATCACCGAGCCACCCTCGGCATCCGTGGCTACCTGGATCGTCTGGGCATCGCCAGACAGGATCTCGGCGCTCCCACCGCCGACCACGTAGACCGTCTCGGAGCCGTTGTTGGTGATCGCCCAACTGACCGCCTGGCCGGCAACCGCGGCACCCTTGTTGCCGGTGAACCGCACCTTGAAGGTCGCCTCGCCTGCACTGCCGTCCTGCACCTCCCCCTCGCCGATCGCCGAGTAGTCCAGGCTGACATCCGCCGCGCCAACCCTGCTCAGGGTCGGCTCGATGACCGACAGATAGGTGAACCCGCCAGCCAGCGTGGCGCTCTGGCCGTCCGGGTTAGCCACTACCACATCCGCCGCGCCCGCCGCACCTGCCGGCGCCGTGGCCGTCAGACTGGTGGCACTGACAAACTTCACGTTCGTCGCCGCCGTGCCGCCGATGGTCACCGTGGCCCCACTCTGGAAATTGGCGCCCGCGATCGTCACCGCCACCCCCCCGGTCATCGAGGCCGAATTCGGGGTGATGCTGGTTACCGTGGGTGGAGGAATCGCCAGGTAGGTGAAACCGCCGGCCAGCGTGGCACTCTGACCGTCCGGATTGGCCACCACTACATCCACCGCACCGACCGCCCCTGCCGGCGCCGTGGCCGTCAGGCTGGTAGCGCTGACAAACTTCACATTCGTCGCCGCATTGGCGCCGATGGTCACCGTGGCGCCGTCCTGGAAGTTGGCGCCCGCAATCGTCACCGCTACCCCGCCCGTGACCAGAGCCGAATTCGGGGTAATGCTGGCTACCGTCGGTGCCGGAGCCGGCGGATTGACCGTCGCGCTCAGTCCCAGAGCCGCCTCATTGAAGATGTCGCGGTTCGAGGAGGACGGACCCAGGGAGATCAAAGAAGCCGAAATCGTGGCTTCCGTGCTGGTCGTAAAGCCAGCAGCCGTCGTAAAAGTGAAGGTTCCAAGAACCAGAGCGCCATCCACGCTGGCCAGCAAATTGGCCGCGCCGATCTTCACCGTGCCGGCCGTGACATTGACCTCCTTGCCGGGGACCAGAAAAGCGGTATTGCCCGGAGCAAAGGCCGTGGCATTCAGATCGAAGGCATCCGCTGGCGTGACCTTCACGGTGACATCGTACTGCTTCACCCCCACCACCGCGGCGGCCGAGAGGGTGAAGGTCACCGTGTTGTTGCCCGGACCAATCCCCGTGAATTCAGCCGGACTGTCCAGGGCAAAGGTGACACCCGCGTTTTGACCTGCGAAAGCCGTCCCAACCACGACGAGCAAGAAGGCGATGGCAAGCGGTAATGTCTTGCACACGCTATTCCGCATGGTTACTTCTCCTATTCCTTTAGAGATCCACAAAGCCCATTGCGACCTTACATAGTGAGATGGGACCCCAGTCGAGGTCCCATCTCACTGTTAAGTGTTGCCTCTGCTTACTTCAGCAGCAGCATCTTCTTGACTTCGAGGAACTCTCCACCCGCCTGCAGGCGGTAGAAGTAGATCCCCGAGGAGAGGCTGCGACCGCTGTCGTCGGAAGCATCCCACTGGACCACATAGCGGCCGGCGTTCTGCTGACCCGCGACCAGCGTGCGGACCGCCTGACCGACCACATTGTAGACTTCCAGTTTCACGAAACCAGCTTCCGGCAGAGCGTACTTGATGGTCGTCGCCGGGTTGAACGGGTTCGGATAGTTGTTGCCCAGAGCGTACTGCTCCGGACGGGTCTGGATCTGAACCGGGGCCGGCAGAGCGACCGGGTTGACCGCATAGCTGCCGTCGCGCACATCGCTCTCCATCACCTCGACGAAGGTGTTCTCGATCTCCGTCTTGGTGCGGAAGACCAGGCTCACATTCAGATCGCCTTCCGAAACCGTCTCGCCGTAGGCCGCGATAGCGACATCGCCTTCCTTCTGGGAGAGGATGGTCGGCTGAGCCAGCTCGCCCTCACCCAGCAGGTTGTTCTCAGCCACGACCTTGACGAATTCGAGCTGCGCCGCGTCGTAGTTGACGCTGAAGCCGTAGCCCTTCAGTTGGACGAAGTCGGCCAGGCTGACCGCGATGGCCACCTCTTCGCCGACCCTGGGCAGCTCAGCACCGGTCGCCAGATACAGACGGGCGTCGGTGTTCAGACCGGCCATCGTCGGCACGACCTTGCCGGCGATCGCCCTGGCTTCCCTGCCGAAGTTGTCGGCAAAGGCGAAGAAGTCCTCGAAGTCCACCTTGGCGTTGGCCACCAGGTCGAAAGCCGGCTCGAAGCTCTCGCTCGCCGCGGACATACCGAAGTTGTCAGCGAAGACGAAGAAGTCATCGAACCCGACCTTGTTATCCATGCCGAACAGGCCATAGACCGGCTGTCCCGAGGCGTCGACCGCGTTGTTGCGGATGGACAGGGCCGTCCGCTCGAACAGGGCCGGAGTCTCGTTGTCCGCGTCGAACGGCCGCACCTGGTAGGTGTAGCGCACGCCGTTCAGAGCCGTTACATCCTGGAAGGAGGTTTCGCCCGTGCCGACCTTGCCGACCAGCAGGGACTGACCCTCGCCCACCTTGCGGTAGACATTGTAACCCAGGACCCCGGCGACCTGATCCGCGACCGGGCCGTTGCCGATGGCGTTGGACACGCTACGCGGCAACATGAGGTCGGACTCGGACTTGGTCCACAGCACCGTGATGCTCGAACCCGCGTCGTTCGGCGTGTCCTTGGCCTGCAGATAGGCCACCGGCTTCGGCGGGATATTGTCGATGGCGCGCACCAGGTCGACCGTCTGGGTCTTGGGCGACAGGTCCGCATCTACACTCTTCATCTGCGGCACCACGCCCGTCTCCACAAAGGCCAGGGCCTCAGGAGTCAGGGTGGCGAACACCGGACCGTCGACCTTGGCGGCCGCCTTCTTGCTTTCGGCCAGGGTGCTGGCCATCAGCTCGTAAGGGGTGGCCACGGCTTCGACGCCGTCGAAGGCCTCCTTGGCCGTGGTCTGACGACCGCGCTCGGCCGCGATGGCCCAGTGGGTGGCGACATTGTCCAGCGTGGCAACCACGGCGCGACCGATGGTCTCGCCAGGCACCGCGTCGACCTTGCCCCAGACCACCCAGTCCAACGCCGGCTCGTCCAGCGCCACGAGGGCATCCTCGCCCGCGCCGCCAGCCCGGTAGTTGACCTGCATCTCGCGGTAGATCCGGTACCCGGTCGCCGTGTCGTGGTCATCCGACAGCGCCCAGGTCAGCAGGACGAAACCGCCCTGATCGCCCAGCCCGTCGGCGCCCATGTAGTCCTCGGCCACGAGGGTGTCCGGAGCATCCAGCGCCGTGCCCACCGGCACCTCGCCGTCCGCAGCCATCACCGCGACCGCTTTGGAAACGCCATCCCGGACGTTCTCAGTTACATAAGTATTGGGACCTTCTGCAGTGGAGGTCACGTTACCAAGGTTAGCATCGATCAGGTCGAAGACGCGGAAGGTCAACCCGCTACCCGACCAGCCGGCGGCCTTGGCCGCAAAGGAGCCCTTGCCGTCGGCGATGTGCACCGCGCTCGTCGGCACCTCGACCCCCACCTTGTTGGCCGTGATACTGACGTACCGGCTGTCCTTGGTGCGCTGGTTGCCGTACTTGTCGGCGATTTTCACATCGACCATGAACGCCTGGCCCTGGGTGACCGTGTCGGGCGCGCTGACCACGATCTGGCTATACGCCTCAGGATCGAAGACGATCAGCGAGTCCAGCGTGCCGGTGTAGGGCTTGGTGGCGTCGGAGGAATCGACGATCGCGACCTTGAAGGTATCAATCGCGGTCGAGTCCCTCAGGGTGACCGTGCGCTTGCCTGCCAGCCAGGTTTTGGCGTCCAGACTGGCGCGGCCATTGCCCTGATCCGTGACCCCGTCGCCCGTGAGCTGCACCAACCGGCCCACCAGCGGCATGTTGTTCTTATCCGTGACCTTGAGGGTCGAATTACCCTTGTAGGTCACCGCGTCGCGCTTGCCATCCAGCGAAGCGTCGGCCGTGAGGGTCAGGGTGACCGTGGAACCGGCCAGCAGATGGTGGATCGGCATGAGACCTACTGTATCCGTCCCAGCAGAAGCAACCGCCTTCTTGGCCTTGATCGTGAAACGCTTGATCAGCGGCACCACGTACGACGTGTCGTAGTAGAAGGTATCCGGCCCCGAGAGGGTGTAGTTGCCCGCCAGGTCACGCGCCAGCACCGTCAGGCGGTACCTGCGCGTTTGCTTAAGCGAGTCGACCGGGTAGGTCAGCGGCGGGAGGTTGGTCAGCTCGCTACCGGCCAGCCGCCGCATGCGGGACTTGCCCACCTCGCCGCCGCTGATCGCCCAGTACTCGATCATC
>JAUPKM010000277.1 GCA_030837445.1 Actinomycetota bacterium | reverse complement strand
TTGAACCTGATTGCCGACACGGCGTGGCTGATTCTTTCATCTGCGGTTTTGGTGCTCTCACCTGCGGTATCAAGCACTTTCCCCAACTGACAGTATAGGACACTGTCGGACATAAGTGTACGTTTATGTTGCACGAATCTTGCACGGCATCGCAGCTTGGGGAGGACCGGGAATGGCACGGAAGCGACGCGGATTCGGACGCCTGCGACAGCTACCCTCCGGCCGCTGGCAGGCCCAGTACATCGGCCCCGACACGAAACTGCACAAGGCACCCCGCACCTACGCCAACGAGCACGACGCCGAGGGCTGGCTGGCCGCCGAGCGCCGCAAGATCGACCTCGGCACCTGGGGTGCGGTCGAACGCTCCGACGGCATCACCGTGGAGAAGTACGCCGACCGCTGGCTCGAGCAGCGCCAGCTACGCCCGCGGACCAAGCAGCTCTACAAGTCCATGCTCGACCGGCTGATCCTGCCCGACCTCGGCGACACGAAGCTGGTCAAGCTCACCCCGGCCCGGGTGCGCGAGTGGCATTCCGACCTCGGCGACGACACCCCGACCCGCAACGCGCACGCCTACAGCCTGCTGCACGCGATCTGCGCGACGGCGGTGGCCGACGAGCTGCTCGACGGCAACCCTTGCCGCATCGCCAAGGCATCGCAGACCAAGCGCCGCCACAAGGTCGAGGTGCTCACACCGGCCGAGCTGGACAAGCTCGCCAAGAAGATGCCCGCTCCCCTGCAACTGAGCGTCACGCTGGCGGCCTGGTGCGGTCTGCGCTGGGGTGAGACCTCGGAGCTGCGCCGCAAGGACATCGAACGCGATTGCAGCGCCCTGCACGTTCGCAGGGCGGTCACCTACCGTGACGGCGCTGTGCATGTCGGCGAGCCGAAAACCGCGGCCGGTATCCGCACGGTGAACGTGCCGCCGCACATACGCCCGGCACTGAAGAAGCACCTTGCCGAACATGTCGGCAAGGACGGCGAGTCGCTGCTGTTCACCGGCAAGGCTGGCGGGCACGTACGGCACTACGAATATCAGTACCCGTGGGAGAAGGCCCGCGAGGCGATCGGTAAGTCCAATTTCCGCGTGCACGATCTGCGGCACGTCGGAGCGGTCCTGGCCGCCCAGTCCGGGGCAACCACCGCCGAACTGATGCACCGGCTCGGGCATACGACGCCGCAGATGGCGCTGCGGTATCAGCACGTCGCCGAGAACCGTGACGCGCTCATTGCCGAACGGCTGTCGGCGTTGGCGAAGGGGGAATCGTGATGTTCGACCGCGAACAGGCTTGGCGGGACGCCATGCGGCATCACGCCGTGGGCATGGATGAGCTGAAGAAGTCGCTGCTCGCTGAATACCGTTGCAGGAAAGGCGGTTGCCTGCTGCTGCGGGTGTGGAACAGTCCGAACGGCCCGGAGTTCTACGCACCCGCGGCCCGTGTATCCGACAGGTTCGCAACGGCCGGGCAACTCGACTGGCCGGCGTTCAATCGACACAGCCCCGAGAGGACCGGTGACCGGGCTGGCCGTCTCGATGACCCGGTCATCGCCACGCAATGGCTCTGGCTGGTGTGCGATCACTTGAAAGAGGCCGTGTGGACCTCGGAGTTGCGCGCTGACATCAAGGGCCGCCGCCCGGGGGACCCTACGCGGGTACGGCTCCCAAGAGGACACGCCGACACAACCTGACACACATTCGGACGCATCATGGCGTAAACTCCAGTGCTGCAAGGTTTGTTGCCCGCCATGGAATGGCGAATCTGAGGTCAAGCTGGGCCGCTCAGGAACCGTGAGGTTCCTCAATGCCCACAGTCCGACAACCATCCAATCGACGTGAACGCCGTCATCCCGAGCTGATCGGCCTGCAAGAGGCTGCTGACCGCTGCGGCGTCTGCTACCGCACCATTCGCCGCTATGTCGCCAGCGGCCGCCTCAATGCCGTCCGTGTAGGCCCGCGGCTACTCAAGGTGAACGCCGCCGACGTTGAAGCGCTCAAGCTGCCGGTCGGTGCGGCATGAAACGAAGAAACCGCCCCGGGGATGATCCCGGAGCGGCCACCTCGACGACGCCAATCGCTACCGCCGAGTCTAACCGCTGCTCCGACAACCAGATCGACCTAACACTGCTCGGCGGCCCGGACGCCGACGTGTGGGCCGCGCTGTTCGATGGCCGGTTCCGGCTGGCGGTGCCGTGTTCGCGCTGCGGGCGCTGGCTGACCGCCGGTGCATCCAAGAGCGCGGGTATCGGTCCTCACTGCGCGGCACTGGAGGACCGTTGACGGCCGCGGTGGAGCGGGTGGTGTTCTCGACCCCGCGCGCTGCTGAGTTCCTGGAGCTGCGGGCGTTGCAGGCCCAGACCGGGCAGCCGGTGTCGGCGTTCGGGGCGGTGGTCCTCAAGGAGCTGCTCGACAACGCCCTCGACGCCGCAGAGACCGCCGGTATCGACCCGGTCATCACGGTCGGTGCCGAGCTGGACGGCGATTGTGTGCGGGTCAGTCTGTCCGACAACGGTTCTGGCATCGCCGCCGACACGGTGACCCGTATCTGCGACTTCACCGCGACCGTGTCGGATAAGGCCCGCTACCGCGGCCCGACCCGCGGCGCCCAGGGCAACGCCCTCAAGACGCTGCTGGGTATCCCGTTCGCGTTGGGCCTCGATGCGCCGGTGGTCATCGAGTCCGCCGGTGTGCGCCATGAGTTGAAGGTGGTGGTCGACCCGCTCGGCGACGTGGTGGTCAGCCATGACCAGACGGCGGTGGAGCACCGCCCCGGGACCACGGTGTCGGTGCCGCTGCCGCTGCATGTGCACGTCGACGCCGGAAGCTGGGCCTACAAGGCAGCACTTGTAAATCCGCACGCCGCCATCACCGTGATTGACCGTGCTAACGACGCGGTCGCCGACGACCCGGAGATTTACAAACCCGCTGGTGGCCGTTGGGCGAAGTGGCTGCCGTCGATGCCGTCGTCGCCGCACTGGTACACCCCGGAGGCGTTCTCCGCGTTGGTGCATTCCCATATCCGGGAGACCGCCAGAACCGGTGTGGATGCGCCCATCGGCCGGTTCATCTCCGAGTTCGACGGGTTGTCAGGGTCGGCCAAACAGAAGCAGATCCGCGCCGCCGCGGCTGGTGTCACCCACCTGTCGGGCCTGGCCGGCCGAGATGACCTCATTCGCCGGCTGTACGAGTCGATGGTCGCCGCGGCCAAGCCCAGCGCCCCGGGCAGGCTCGGCGCGGTCGGCAAGGAGCACCTGGAGCAGATGCTCGACCGGGAGTTCGGTGTGCGCCGGTTCTGGTATCGGCAAGCCGCGCTGACCCACGCCGGTATCCCGTGGGTCATCGAGGTCGCGGTGGCCGACACCGAGCATCCCGGCGGTGTCTGGTTCGGCTGCAACCACTCTCCGTCGTTCGCCGACCCGCTGGGCAAGACCAGCTTGCACACTGACGGTATCCACACCACCGGGTCGGCGTCGTTCCTGTCGACCGCCGGCATCACCCGCGCCGCGGGCGCCGCGGTGGTTCATGTGATCTGCGCGGCCAGTGAGTTCACCGACAAGGGCAAGGTCGCCCTGGTGGTGCCCGAAACGGTGGCCCAGGCCGCCGCTGACGCACTAGCGGGCGCCACGAAGGTGATACGCCGGGAGCAGGAGCAGCGCCGCAAGGACGCCACCAGAGCGGCTCGCGCCCAGCGGCGTGCCCGGGAGAACGCGCAACGGGCCGAACGCACACGGCGGGTCACCCTCAAGGATGCGGTGTTCGATGTGCTGCCCACCGCGAAGGCCCGCGCCGGTGATGTGGTCTCCGCCCGCACCCTGTTCTACAAGGTGCGCCCGCTGGTGCAGGAGCACACCGACCAGGAACTGGGGTTCGGCTACTTCTCCCAGACCCTGCTCCCGGAGTACGAACGGACTGTTGCACCGATTCCTGGCCTGTATTACGAACCCCGCGGGGAGCTGCACCACCCCCATGACGGCACTGTCACTGCGTTGGGCACCCGCGAGGTCGAGACCTACCGGCTGCCACCGTGGCAGTTCGACAAGATTCTCTACATCGAGAAGACGGGCCTACAGGCCCAGCTCGCGCCGTATGAGTTCGGCAGGCGCTACGACATGGCGATCATCTACGGCCAGGGTTACGCCGTCACTGCCTGCCGGAACCTGCTGGCCTCCAGCGCGGTTCGGGATCTGCCGATATTCGTTCTGCATGACGCCGACATCGACGGGTACAACATCGCCCGCACCCTGTCGGTGGCGACGAAGCGGATGCCCGACCACAACATCGAGGTCATCGACCTGGGCCTCACCGCAGCGCAGGCCATCGAGTACGGGCTGGAGACCGAGAAGTTCACCCGCAAGCGTGACCTGCCCGCCGATCTGGAGCTCGACGCCGACGCCGCGGACTGGTTCACCGGACGGCCGGTGAGCGCCGGCCACGGCAAGACCCATTACGAGGCCACCCGCTGCGAGCTGAACGCGTTCTCCTCGGATGGTCTGGCGCAGTTCATCGAGGACGGGCTGCGCCGTCACGACGCCAACACCAAACTGACACCACCGCCGCCGGTCATCGCCGACCGTGCCCACCGCGAGCGTCACGCGCTCATGGTCGAGTTCGTCAAGGGTGCGCTGCACAAGATGGTCAACGTCGCCGCGCTGGCGACCGTCCTGGCCGCCGAAGTCGACATCACCGGCATCGACGCCGCCGCCCTCGATGAGTGTTTCGAGGAATCACCGAGATCGTCGTGGAGTGACGCCGTGGGCGGGCTGGTCGACGTTGCGGTCAGGGACTCCGGTATCACCGCCGAGCGGGTCGCCGCCCTGGTAGCCGAGCAGCTCGAGGCCCGGCGGTGAACGCCGAGCAGCGCCGACAGTGGCGCCGACACGTCTACGGCTGCACCGAACTGACTACCGGCCAGCGGCTGGTGCTGCTGGCGCTGAGCGACTTCTCCGACTGGCCCGCGGGAACCAACGCCCGGCCCGGTGTCGACCTGCTGGCCGAGATCTGCGGACTGAAACCACGCGCGGTCAAGGGTGCACTCGACGCCGCCCGAAAGCTCAAGCTCATTGAGCGCACCGGCCGAGCAAACCCCAAACGGCACCTGGCAGCGGTCTACCGGCTCCTACGCCCGACCATTTCAAGGTGCACCACCGTGCACGTTGAACCTGATTTCAAGGTGCACGGTGAAACCGTTCAAGGTGCACGGCCAGACCATTCAAGGTGCACCACCGTGCACCCCACCTATCCCTACCAATCCCTACCGAGAGAGAGCGCGGCTGACGCCGACGACTCACCCTCTCTCCCCGCCGCCATCCCGGACGAAGAAACCACCCGCAGCGAACCCGTCGACAGCGAACCACCGCGCTACTGCCGCAACCATCCCTATGGCACGAGCGAGAAGTGCAGCGGCTGCGGGATTGCCCGCCACAACCACGAAGCCTGGCAGCGCCGCCAGCTCGACTCCCGGACTGCCCATCCACTCTCCGGGCTGCCCAACGACGCCCAGACCGACACCGCCCTCGACTGCCCGCTGTGCGACGAACAGGGCTGGCGGCTCGGTGCCGACGGACTCCCCGACGACAACTGCATGCACTGCGACCACCAACCCCAACCGAAAGGAATCGCCGTCCCATGACAACCGACCTGCCCACCCTCGACGCCGACCGCTCGACCGCGACGGCCGAGTACCACCGCACCGTCCATGACGTCCTCGGCTCGGTCGAGCCGCACATACCGGAACTCGACAGTTGGGTCGCTCTGCCCGTGCGCCTGGCCCACGACGACGCGGCCGGCTGGTACCTCGAGGTCGGCCCGTATGACCTCAACCGCGCCGACATCGAAGTCCTGAGGCAATCCATCGCGGCCTACGACGCCGCCACCACCGGCCGGCCCGAGGCTCAGCAGTGACCGCCCGCCCGCTCTGCTCGACCTGCTTCAACCATCCCCGCGTCGCTGGTGATCTGCGGTGTGCCGACTGCCGGCCGACATTGCTGCCACCACCGCCGTCGCGCCGTCGGCCACGGCCCGACGAGGCCGAGCAGTGACCGTCGGCTCACTGTTCGCCGCCCTCGGCTGCCCTGCGCTCCCAGGCGCCAAATGCCGAGGACGCTCGCGATTGTTCGACCCGGCACATCACGGCGAGGCGACCGAGAACGTGGCTCAGAGGCACGCTCAGGCCGCGCAATTGTGCTCCGGGTGTCCATCGTTGGAGCCGTGCGCCGCCTGGCTGGACGGCCTGCCACCGAGTCGGCGACCTCAGGGTGTGGTCGCCGGCCGGATCGTGGAACCCAAACCCGCCCGCCGACCCCGGGAGCCGGCGTGAGCATCGACATCGCCGCCGCGAGGCACTGCGCGCAACTTGCCGCATCGCTGTACCGCGGCCGGGAACTACCCGACCGCCTGCGCCGGCACATCGCCGAGTTGGGTTCCGAGGTCGGAACCGGATCGGCTGCGGCGCAGCCACACTCGAAGCATGACGATCTCATCGGAGTTGCGACCGCCGCGTCCATCCTCGGCGTCTCCCAGCGTTACGTCCGACGCATCGCCGCAGACCTCGACGGCACCCGCATCGACGGCCGGACGTGGGTATTCGACAGGCAGGTGGTGGCGGCCTACGCGAGCGCTAGAACCGTTGGGCGACAACGTGACTGTGCCTGAGGCCGCCGAACCGGACGACACCCTCGACGACCTCGACCTCGACCGGCTCATTCCACTCGGTGTCCTGGCCGCTGAACTCGACACCACCGTCGCCGAGCTGGCCCGCCGCCTCGGTCCCGACGCGGTGTTCCTCGACGGCATCGGCCTGCGCTGCACCACCGAGGCCCAGGCCGCCGCGGTCATCACCGAACGTGACGCACGACTGGCCCGGGAGCGCCAGCGCCGCCGCGAGGCCCAGCGCCAGCCCGCCCTCGACGCCGAGGCACTGCGCCGGCGCGTCAAGGCCATCGCCGAGCGCCAGCACCAGATCGACGTCGGCGACGACCTGGACCTGGCGACCAGTGCGCTGGCCACCGTCACCGCGGCCGAGCACTCCGAGCGGATCAAGCGGTCATCGTCCAACTTGGACGACTTCATGTCCGGTGATCTGACCTACCACCGGCTCAGCGACAACCAGGAGTAGTAGCCATGCATGGATTCCAGATCATCGGCCCACCGGCCCGCCGTGACCCGATAGCCGACCACTTCCACCACTACCGCCGGGTGGACCGCCAGCGCGTGCTCACGCAGGCCAAGACGGCCATCGCCACGGTGGACCTGCTGCTCGACGCCGCGGCCGCCCGCAAGCGACACGGCACCTGGACGCCGCACTGGATTCACGGCGATCCCGAGGGCAAGGGTGCGTTGGCAGCCGTGAATCACATGCTCAACCGGAAGCGGCAATCGTGATCGCCACCAAGCTGGACGCTGAGTCCCTGGGCATCAAGGTGGACAGCTCAGGCGACGCACGCATCTGGCTGGCACCGTTGCGTGACGACGCCGATACCGCCACCGTCCTGCGATTCACCACCACCAACGGCACCCAGTTCAGCGTCCGGCTCACCGACGACGACGTGGCCCGCATCACCGCCGACGCCCGAGCCGTTGCCGAGAGCACCGAGGCCGGACGCCAGCAAATCCTCGACCACGCCGCCCATGCAATCCGCGAGGCCGCCGACACCGGCACCCTGCCCGCCATCGACCGCGACGGCGCACTGGCTGTGCGTTTTTTCGACCCGCCACCTTGACCCTTGCGCCACAGACAGTGTCGCGCCGCGCGTGGCCTGAAACGAACGAAAGGAGACCGGCGTGGCATCGAAGGTTCCCGCCCCGGCGAAGGGCACCGGCCCATCCGGCCGCGCTCTATGGCGCGACATTCTCGGCAAATATGACCTCGAACAGCACGAATTAGCCCTGCTGCGTGAGGCGGTACGAACGGTGGACGACCTCGACGGCCTGGCCGCTGTGGTCGCCGAGGAGGGCATGACGGTCGGCAACCGCGTGCATCCTGCACTGGTGGAATCCCGCCAGTTGCGGATCGCCCTGGCCCGCTTGCTCGGCGCCCTACGGCTGCCCGCCGGCGACGAGGACGACCAGGCGCCCGGCCGCCGCCCGCAGCGCCGGGTCGGCGCTCGCGGCGTGTACTCGGTGGGTGGCTGATGCGCCGCCGCCAGCGGGACGAACCCGCCGGCCTGCTGTTCAACGGCAAGACCTACGCCACCGTCGCCGAACGGGATCGTGCTGTTGCGGTGTGGCGGGAGCGGCGTGAGCGGTGGCAGGAGACCGTGGACCGCGAGGCCGGCTGAGCCACCGCCCTGGCGGTGAACATCTCCCGCCGGCATATGACGAAGGGTCAGCAGGCGATTGTGGTGGCGCGAGCGAACAACGCTGGCAAGAAACTTGCCAACCGGGCGGCTGCGGATCTGTACGGCATCAACCGTGAGCGAATCAATCAAGCCAACGTAATCCTCGAGTTCGCAACCGACCTCGCCGACGAAGTCCCCTCAGGCGTACCCCTGAGGGGGACGACACCCGGGCCGGATACCGGCACCCTGTGGGTGACGGTTGCCCCCGCGCCCACCGACGCGACGTCCACCGTAGGCGAGAGGCCCATGGTTGCCGCCTTGTCCGCCTGGGCAGCACTGGCGAAGACACGGTTAAACGATGAACTCATTCCTGTCCGCCCCCGCCCACGGGCCGCACCCCATAGTCACGAATCCGTGAGTATGGACCGCACCCACGCGCCCCCGCCCACGGGCCGCACCCAAGCCAAAACTGCAGACTGCAGTTTGGTCCATCCCCACGCGCCCCCGCCCACGGGCCGCACTCGCAATTGGCTAATGCATTAGCCAATTGATCCCCCACGCGCCCCCGCCCACGGGCCGCACACTTCCCGACCTGCACAAACAGAAACGGCCCGCCCCGAATCGAATCGGTAGCGGGCCGTCCTGCGCTAGCGGTTACTGCGCGAGGAGTCGAATCTTCGCCGGGAGTGTGTCGAGCGTGGCATCGCCGTCGGTGCTGAACACCCGTTCGGCGAGCGGCTGCTCGTCATGGTCGGCCGCGGTGTAGCTGACGAAGCTGTAGCCGTCGTCCTCCGGGCTGATGACCATGACACCGCCGTCAGCAAATTCGACAGCCACCAGGTTGAGGAACCCGGTGTCGTCGGCGATCAGGTTCACATCGGCGACACCGCGGGTGCCGAGCTGGTCGGTGGCGATCCTGTAGACCTCGTCGGTTGTGCTCATCGCGTCACCGTAGCCTCGACCGCCGACAGCCGTGCCAGCTCCGCAGCCGCCTCAGTCATCGCCGCGGCCACGTCGCCCGCCTGGGCCGGCGTCAACTGGCAGTTGGCCTCGACATCGCACCAGTGCGTCACCGTCCCGTCCTCGTACTGCCAACCGCCGACGTTGATCGACACGCCGTCGAACCGCCAGGCGCGGCCCTCGACCTCACGGCGCCATCCGGCCGCCCCGGTCAACTCCGGCGATTCCCAGTGCCAGCAGTAGACAGCGCCTGCGGGCTCGGGGACATGGGCGAACTGGCGATCGCGCACATTGCCGTCAATGTGGTCCCGGGCGTCGCCGAGCAGGTCGGCGTCGATGTCGGCGTCGTCCTTGCGGTGCCGGGATCCACGTCGGAGTAGTTCCT
>JAUPKM010000276.1 GCA_030837445.1 Actinomycetota bacterium | reverse complement strand
GCGGATGGCACGACAGAGGAACCAGATGGCCTCGCCGCTGGCGACAATGCGGATGAAAAACCCCTCGCGGAAGAACTGACGAACGACGACGCAGCAGCTACCAACGGGCAATCGACACAGGACCAGAAGCAGGTCGCATTACCCATTTCGTCGGTAGGTCACGGGACGGGGATGCCGGCGACTGGGTTGCCGATGGGCGGTAGTTCTGGTGGTGGGATGCCATCGCCGTCCGGTGGGATGCCATCGCCGGGTTCGGCGATGGGTGGTTTGCGTCCGCCGCAGATGCCGAGCAATCCGTTTGGTAGTGGCGGGAAGTCGTTGTCGGATGCGTTCACGTCGCCAGCGTCGGCAGCGGATTCGTTGGGTAGTGGTGGTTCGTTGACCAGTGCGGCGTCAAGTTTCAACTCGGGCTTGGCGTCCGGTATGGGTTCCTCGGGGGCGGTGTCTTCTTCTCCTGCGTTGGAGAAGTTTGTTGCTCAGCATCCGGGGGCGACGCCTGGGGTGACTCAGCCTGCGGGCCCGGTGCAGCCGCCCGTTGTGGCCTCCGGTGGCACGGCGAGTCCGGCGGCTGGCCCGATGGTCGGCGGGGGTGGAGGGATGCCGATGATGGCTCATCCTCCTGCGGCCGGTGGTGCTGGTGGTGGTCCGTTGGCGCCGTTCGTGCCTCCGGGTGGCGGGGCTGCGGCGACCCCGGCTGGGCCGACGGCTCCTGCTTCGGCGGCGAGCGCACCGGCCGCCGCGGGTGCGCCGTCTCAGCAGGGCGGTGCGGCTCCGGTGATGGCGGGTACCTCGGGTGCGGCGACGGCGGCGAGCTTGCCTGAGCCTGAGGTGAGCGCGGATCTGATGTTGGCGCGGCAGGTGCTCGACGGGTTGGTTCGTGGCACGGATGCGAGCTGGAACACCATCGACTCAGGGTTTGTGAATTGGGCCGTGTCCGTGGTGCGTACACAGTTTGGGCCGCAGCTTGTGATCGCCTCTAGCGCGGGCGGCGGGGTGTATGTGCCTGCGTCGGTGTACATTCCGACGACAGCGCGGATCGCACCCCGTGATCCGGCGTTGCCGATGAGGTGGGCGGATAAGTACATGGGGTGGCGTCGGCCGGCTGATGTGCTGGCCGGTCATGCGGATGCGTTGGCCGACAGGGCTTCTGGAGTGGTGCGCAGTGCGTTGGTGACTACGGCGGAGGGACCGCGCCCTGCGGGATGGCAGGACTTTGAGACGGCGACGTTGCGGTCGATCCTACATTCCCCCGGTTCGGTGCCGGTGCTCGACGGCGCGCACCAACACCGCTTAGCGGCTATTGATCTTGATCTGGCGCAACAGATTTCAACGGTGGGCAGTGGAGCGTCTGAGGTTCCCGTGGCTGCGGTAATCACCCGCGCGGTCGTGGAGGCGGCGACGCAAACTCCAGCCGCCATGATCAAGGGCAGTCCGGTATCCAGTGCGGACGGGCCAATTCAGGTTGCCGAGGTGGCCGACCTGGCATTTCTCAATGAGCTGGCCCAGGGGACGCCCATCGACTGGGCGGCTTACAACAACGAGGTGGCCCAGCGCCACGACGGAAACGCGACGATTCCGCACCTGAATGGGCCGTTGGATCTGGACGATTCAAAGGACTCGCGGGATGCGCGGCTGTTGTATATAGCGTTCTACAGGACCGCGCTCATTGCTGAGTTGATTCGGTATTGGCAGCGGCCGGCGTCACCGTCCTTGGCCGATATCGTGTACTGCGCGGTGGTGTCCGGGTTCGGCCAGGTGGTGGCGTCGACCCTATCGACTCTGGAGCGTCAATGTCGATGATTTCGCCTGGCGACGCGTTCGACGCGGACAGATTAAAGGCCCTTGGCGGCACGGTGCCTTCTGCAAAGTCCACCTCAGTGGGCAAGGTCGGCAAGTTCGGCGCGCGGAGCTGGCTGGAGGCCCAGGACACTGGAATGTCTTTGATTCCTGGTATGGGTCGTACTCCGAGCTGGACTGACACAACGACGGCTGCATTCGCCCGGATTGTGGCCGATGCGCGCTCTGGAGAGCTGGAGCCGGATTGGCGGGAAATCCGTGCCGGCGCAGCCAGCAGTAGGTTGCACCACGCACGTGCCCGCGAGGGCAGCGGCGCTGGTGGCGGAACTCCGATGAGTCCGTGGGCTTATCCGTTTACATGCCAGGCGGAGACAGAAATTCTTGCGCTACGCGAGGTAGTGGAGGGCGGGCCGTGGGATTGGGAGCCAGGCGCATCCGGAGGTCCGGATCAAGCACTACGCGCCTGGTGGATATCCTGTTCCGAAATCATCGATTTCGAGGAATCCTCGAAGTTGCACGAAGAACAACAGCGTAGAGGGATCGGCCAACGACATCTTGCTTGCACCGTGCTGGGCATCGAATCAGAGGCCAAGATTCGGGAACGTGCCCTGATTCGGCGGGACCTGCTCACCGAGAGTGTGGAGGCGGCTCTTGCCGCTTTGAGCGTTCGTTCACCAGAGTTGCTCGATGTTTTCGGCGAAAGGTGGATGCGCTACGCGGGCCGAGAAGACCTACGCCAGACCGACTGGGTTGAGAAAGCGATCGCCCGTACACGCCGCTGGGCTGATGCCGATCATCAGCAGCGAGCCGCGCACCTCGCGCGTCTCAACGACTCGGCATACCGTGCGGAGATGCAGCGCATACCGGATTACTGGATGAACCACGGCCAGAAAGGACAATGATCATGGCCGCAGTACCACCTTCGGGAGGCTCCGGGGACCGTATTAAGGTCGATCCGATCGCCCTGCCCGCATCAGGTGCGACCACCGGCGCCGAGGCTGCGGCGGTCGCCGCAGGCGGTGCGGCCGGGGCTGCCCAGGGTGTCGGCGGCTTGGCAGGCGCGGCTGCACAGCCTGACGGGGTTTCGCTTGCCATCAATGCCATCACCAGCACGTGGCCTGCCCAGGATGGCACGTTTCTGGCTGACCTGAGTCGAGCGGGCAGCACCGTTGCCAGCGGGGACGTGGGAAGCGCTGCGCAGCTGGAGGCCCAGGACACCGAGAATGCGGCCGGCATCGCGGCCGTCGCGCCGGGTGCGGCGACTGCCAGCGTGTAGGTCCGCCCGCCCCTGGGCTTTTGCTTGAATAGCACCGACTCCGACCGGGAAGGGAACTCTTCGTGGATGCGCTTACCATTGCCGATCTTGCGGGGGTGGTGTACTCCGCGGGCAAGGTGTTCGACGGTCTATCTGTCAGCCGACGCGACACCGAGAATTTCCTGCGGTCCGGCAGCCTTGAAGGTGTCGCATCGCGTGCCGACCTCGCGCTTCTCGAAGATCTACGCGACGCAGCACAGTTCGTCATCGACCACGCCGTCGGCGGTTCGCTCGACGCCGGTTTCGTGCGGGCCGTCAACGCCACTCTCACCCGCAGCGGTGCACTGCATCCAGGCCAACTGCGCACCCAGGAACAAGCCATCGGAGTAAGCACGGCCTACGGTCGCCACACCCCAGCCGCCCTGACCGAGGACGCACTGCAGACCTTGCTCGACAGTGCGACCCGCAGCACACTGGTCCAGGAGAACGCGCTCGATCTGTTCGTGGATCTGGCCACGGCCCAGCCGTTCGAGGATGGCAACAAGCGCACCGCCGTGTTCGTGGCCAACAGCCTGCTCGTCGGTTCCGGTGCCGGTGTCCTGCTCACCATCCCCGTCGATGACAACGACCCCAGTGTGGCCAGGACATTCAATGACCTACTGGCGAGGGCCTACGTCTACGGCGAGCACGATGGGGTGAAGACGCTGCTACGCAGTCGACTTCGTGAGACCCGGTTGGATGCGGTGCGCCAGGCGTTGATCGCCGGTGAACGCAGCGGCGAGGCCACACCGTTCGATTTCGACGACTTTGGCTCTGGATATGGAATTATTGAGGTGTGGCAGGGACGGTCTGGAACCGATCGGAATTGATAGAACAGGCCCTGCGACACGCGCATCTTCGGATCGCCCTCCAGAACTACACCGCGCAAACGGTCCCGACTCTCGGCATTGACGGCTACGCGCAGAGGATCTACCAAGCGAATCAGGCTGCGATCGGCCTCGACGACATGGGTCCGTAAAGGTGGAATACCCTGGGAATGCAGCGACAGCATGCGATCGAGTTCTTCTTCCTCGGGGAGGCCACCTCGCTGTGGGGGTTCCACTGGCTGATCGAGTGGTCAACCTCGTCGTTCTACGTGAAATGTCTGCACCCTGTGCTGCAGGCGGCGAAGGTTAGCCTTCACGGCCCAGACCCGAAACACCCTGGAAAGCAGCATCTTCGGTTCTACTTGGACACTCCCACCATTGTCCAGAAAGCCGAGAAAGCGGGCGGCCGCTGGTCGAGTCGATCCGAACAAGCTGCCGTACTTTTTCTCCGGTCGACAGGTCAGTGATCAGGCTGCCCACACGGCTCCGTGATGCCGCCGAGGCCGCTTTGATCACAGGCACCACCGCGGACGACGACTACAGTTGGAGGAGATGACAAGCACGTTGATTCCGGTACCCGTGACCCAAATCTCGCCTCAGCGTGAGGATCTCAACGCTTTGTCAACTCGTCAAGATTTCGGTCGGCCCACGCCTCGCTGAAGGCGACGGAGTCGGGGTGTTCCCGCATCCACTGGTCGTGAGCTTCGCATCTCCGACGCATGTCCTCAACATCGAGCATTGTTAGCCGTCCTGGGCTAGACACAGCGTCACCGGATTGCCATCCGGGTCGATGATAGTCGCGACACGCTCACCCCACGGCATGTCGGCCACGTTGGCCAGGACAGGTATTCCGTCATTGCGCAGATCGGTCACCAATGTGTCCAGATTGTAGACATAGACATACATCTCGAACCGCGGACCCGCGGGCGACTTTAAACCGTAGCGTTGCGCCGACCAGTCCCAGGATACGATGGCAATCTCACTTGCACCACGACGCAAGCCGATGTACCCGGGGTCGCTGTCGGAGGGTAGCTCGACGAAGCGTTCGAAGCCCAGGCGCTGCCAGAAATCAGCGCTACGCCTGACATCCGTCGCTGCATAAACGACCGGGAACGCACGCAGGGGAGCCACAGAGCCCAAGCCTAGCTATCGCCGAAAGCTGTCTCGGATGTAGACCTTCTACTCGACGATGCGAGCTACTCGACGATGCGAGCCGACTCTTCGGCTTCTACGGGTGGTTCCGATTTGGTACCCATTGTGGCCCCGATCAACGGACCGAGAGATTCCACGGTTCCATCAATCCGCCCCATCAGGTCGAATTCTCCATCGACGTTCTCGGTGTACACAAGTTGCAGGGAGTTGCCCTGGCCGACAACGCTTTTACCGGTAGAAAAGTAGGTGCCGTCGTACTCCCCGTGAGTCAAGGCCACATCCACTACTGTCCTCTGCGCCTCGAATTGGACAATCACATTAGCGATCTCAAATAGCTCCTCTTCACCGCTTTGGCTTGATATTCCCTTGAGATAGACCTTTTGGCCATTGAACACCGGGGCCGGGCCATCGCCGGTCGCGACGAATTTGACTTTGCCCTCGCCGTACTTCTCCACGCCAGTACGGAACATCTCCTCCCACTCGTCGTCGTGCATGCGTGTATGACTGGACGTGACATGCTGCACAAGGTCGACGAAAAGGGAGGCTTGTGAGCCATCAGCGAGCCAAACGGGAACGTTGCCAGGCAGCTCTTGCTGCTGCGTGACTCCGTCGCGTGTGATGACCGCCTCGGCTTTCAGCGTCAAGGTGACCCAGTGGTGGTATTGAATTTCGCTGACGCTGTTGACTAACCGACCGACGAATTCGTCCGTGATTTCGCCTGGACTGATGGTCTTGATGCCGTAGTGAGCAGCTTTCTGAAGGGCAGACTTCGTGAATCCGCTAGACGAGACGAGGACCTTTACATTCGCGCCCAGGTCATCGAACTTTGTGCGGGCCTGCTCCACCCATTGCACGTCTTGCTTGCGCTGCCAGTCCCGGCATTCGATGAACACGGTAGTTTGATGTCCGGCAACCTCCCCGAGCGCCACGACATCTACCTCGCGTCGTTGACCAGAGGCAATCTCTAGTACCTCGACGGACTCATGCACCGCGGCGCCGCCGCTCGACAGCTGAGTGAGCATCGCGATAAGGCGTTGGAAATCGTTTGACCGCTTCGGCATGTGTCATCACTCCATTGGCTGATGCAGTGAAAACGCTACCCTCACCCGCCGGGGCCAAGCGTCGCAACGCACCGCACTTTGCCCAAGTCTCATATCTAGAAACGAGACGCAAGAAATATTGCTTGTTCGGCGGTCAATGTCGCAGGTCGCGATGTTTCATATCTCGTCTCGGTAAGGCCGGAACGGGCTACCGTCGCCAGATGACCAAGATGCGGCGGTCCCCCTGGCTGGATGATCGCACGGCGCTGCTCCTGGCACGGCTGACTGAGTACGAGATGACCCTGCCCGAGGACGTCGTGCGCGAGCTGATCTCAGATCACCTCGACACCACCGCACGACTGATGCGCATCGGCCGTCAGGCCGCGAAGTTCTACGTCACCGACGACGTCATCGCCACGATCGCCCATCAGATCCTCGGGATCGACCAAGCCGCGGCCAATGACGGAGTCGTGTCGTTGGCCGCGGCCCGCCGGCGAAAGAACCGCTGACACCCCTGGCCCCTCCTGACGGTCTTTATTACCCGGGATAATGGACGGAATCCCGTGTAATGGCAGGTATGCTCCGATCCCGATGAGCGACCTGCTGCCCAACCTCGATGCCCTGCTGGCTCAGCTGACCGGCACCACCGCCGGCCCCCGCGACGCCCGCGCCCTGGCCGAGGCGGTCGCCGAGGCCACCACCGACGCCGACCTCGATGAGGCGCTCGATGCGGTCATCGCGACCTGGCGGCAGCCATGACCGTCCCCGCTCCCGCCCCCGTCGTAGCCAGTGGTCCGCGCCTGGTATCGCTGGAGGTCCGTGGCTTCCGCGCCTTCGGCACCGAGGCCCGCACCCTGCAACTCGACGCACCCCTGGTGGTCGTCCACGCCGGCAACAGTCAAGGCAAGACCAGCCTTGCCGAGGCCATCGAGTTCCTGATCAGCGGCCTCAGCAGCCGCCGCGACATGCTCGGCGGGTCCAAGGCCGAGTACCACGACAGCCTGCGAAACGCCCATCTCCCGGTTGCTGACACCGACGTCTACGTTCAGGCCGTCATCCGAGACGCCGCTGGCGTCACTCATGAGGTCCGCCGCGAACTGCTCTGCGACTTCGGCCAAGGCACCGAATGCGACAGCCGTTTGCTCATCGACGGCGTCAAGGCCGACAACCTCGACCAGGTGGGCTTCCCGTTGGCCGACCCGCCAGTTCGCGCACCGGTGCTTCTGCAGCACACCCTGCGCCACGTCCTGTCCACCGAACCCAAGCAACGCGTCGGTTACTTCAAGGCCCTGCTCTCGCTTACCGACCTCGACCGGTTCCGCGAACGCGTGCGCGCCGCGCGCGGTCGCGTCGAGGCCGAGCAACCGGGAAGTGCACTCCGCCAGGTAGGAACCCTCGCTGGAACGCCAGCCGCCTCGACGAGCGACGCGTTCACCGCCCTGGTCAAAAAGCCCATCACTGCCGAAGCGGCCACCACCGCCGTGGACAGCGCCCTTCTGGACGCCGGCAACGCGGTCCTCGGCCGCCGCAGCGACCCCGACGGGCCCGTTCGCATCGTCGATCTCGACGAACTCCGCGCCACCCTCTTCACCGCACTGGAAGACCAACGCGAACAAGCGTTCCCGCTCTCGGCGTTCACTGTCGAGCCGCCACCGGATCGATCGCCCACACCACCGGATCTCGACCCCTACCGCATCGCACTGACCGGCGTTGACCAGCACATCGCCCAGCACACCCCGGTGTTCGAGGCCGTTCTGGCAGTCGACGAGTACGCCACCCTGAACCACCCCGTCGACTGCCCGGTCTGCGGCACCGACGACGCCTTGACACCCGATCGCCTCGCCGCGTTGCGCGAGCACCTCCGCCGTACCCAATCGCTCACCGACACAGCACGATCAAGCACCGATGCCCTAGCCGACGCCCGCCGAGATCTCGACCAGTTGGCCGCGGCTGCGACACGAACCGCACCGGCCGCAGCCAGCTGGCCGGCGGAACAACTGACCCGCGCCACCGACGGTCTGCGCGACCTCGGCCTCGACCCAAGCCTTGCTGCCGACGCCCACGCCGGAGCGGGCGACCTCAGCGAGGCCGTCACCGTCGTCACGACCGCCGCCACGGCGGTGCGCGCCGCCGTCGAACATGCCGGCGATGCCGTCGCCGGACGCCACCCCGTCGCCGACGACCTCAATGCGGTATATGAGGGCCTCACCGCCGCGCTGGCCCATCTCACGACGGTCAGCACCCCTTATGCCGAGACCGCCATGGCGCTGCGCGCGGCGGTCGACGCGGCCACCCGCGACCGCACCGCCCTCAGCGGTCTCCGTGAGGTCGCCGACCTGCTGGACCATCGTGCCGAACTGGTCGCCGACATCATCACCGAGGCCACCCGACAACAGACCATCCGGCGCCTCAACACTGCTGAAAAGTCGCTGAGCACCGCCGCCGGAGGCGTCCTGGACACCCGCTTCACCCAGATGAGCGACACCATCACCAAATGGTGGAGCACCGTCCGCCCCGACGAACTCGTCGGATTCGGTGGCATCAAACGTCGAGCCGGCGGAACCCTCTTCGTCAACCTCGTCGCCGACCTGCGCATCGATATGCTCAGCACGCCGGTGACCCGCGAAGCCCTCGGCGTCTACAGCGACTCCCAACTCAACGCCCTGGGCCTGTCAATCTTCCTGGCCCGCACCGAACTCCTGGGGTCACGCGTCGTGGTTCTGGATGACCCCATCCCCGGCAGCGACTCCGATCACCGGCTCACCTTCGTTCAAGACACCTTGGCCGAACTGCTCAATGCAGGTATCCAGGTCATCGTCACCACCTTCGACGGCAAACTCGCCGAATGGGCGTACACAAGTCATGGCAGCAGCAGCAATGGGTTGTCCTATCGACTCGATCTGATTGACATGATCGCCGGCCCGGAGTCCACCCAGACCGCCGACGCCTTCGGCCAGCTCATGCTCGAAGCCCAAGAAAGCCTCAACTCCCCCACCGCGAAGGGCCGCCGCTCGGCCTGCACCACGCTGCGGTCAGCCGCCGAGCGCCTGGCCAAGCAGATCATCGCCACCGGGCAAACCCACGCCGGAACAGCCATGTCCGTTGCCGACGTCAAGTCCAAGAACCTCGGTGACCTCCTTCCGCGGGTACTGCCCTTGGTCGTCGGTGGCAACGCCGAACAAGGACATTGGAAGCTGTTCCCCAAGGTGCTCAACCCCGGCAGCCACGATGACGATGTCCCCCCGTCCACTGAACTCAAGCAGACCGCCAAGAACCTCCGCAGGATCGCCAAGGCTCATCAAAGCCATTGGCCCGGTGGGCTTTTGCAGTGACGAACGTAGATGGATCGGTCGACTTTCCGCACGGGCTCACCGACCCGTCCATGGTCGTCGCAGACGACTCCTTGACCGTCGCCGAAGCCCGCTACGTCACCGCGGCCCGTGCCGCCAACACCGTGCGTGGCTACCGCTCCGACTGGGCGGAGTTCACCACCTGGTGCACCACCGCCAACACCGCATCGTTGCCCGCCGAGGCCGCTGCCATCACCGGCTACCTCACCACCCTGGCCGAGCGCGGCGCCAAGGTGGGAACCATGAGCCGGCGACTCTCAGCCATCAAGTTCGCCCACACCGTGCACGACCTGGCCGACCCCACCGCCAACGCCCGCGTCCTCGCGGTCTGGGAAGGTATCCGCCGCACCCACACCACCCCGCCCGAGCAGGCCACCCCGCTGATGCCACCGTTGCTGCTCGACGTCCTCGATGCCTGCCCCGTCACCCGCACTTGGACTGCTCCCAATCGACCCTCCGGACCCGATCTTGGCGGCCTGCGAGACCGCGCCCTGCTACTCGTCGGGTTCGTCACTGCTCTGCGCCGCAGCGAGCTGGCCGCGCTTGACCTCGCTCACGTCAGCGAGCACCCCAACGGCCTCGTACTTGCGCTACCCCGCTCCAAGACCAACCAGACCGGAGAACGCGCCGAACTGGTCGTCGTCCCCCACGGCACCCACCCCGGTCGTTCCCCCGTGACCGCTCTGCGCAACTGGCTCACGGCCGCCGACATCACCGACGGACCCGTGTTCCGGCCGGTTTCCAAAGGAAACCGCGTGCTGTCCCGTCGGCTGCACCCCGAATCCGTCAACACCCTCGTCCAGAACGCCATTGCCCGAGCCGGCATCGACCCCGGCCCCTACAGCGCACACAGCCTGCGTGCCGGATTCGTCACCCATGCCCACCTACGCGGAGCCTCCGACCGCGCCATCGCTCACCAAACCCGGCACCGCTCCCTGGCCACCATCGGCACCTACGTCCGCATCCACCATGCGTGGGATGACAACGCCGCAACTCAGCTGGGTCTATAAACAATCGATCGCCGAAATCGACCTCTGTTGCGATTCCGGCGATGGGTCCGCCATATCGAACGCTCCGGGCGAATCTTCTTAAGTCGCCTCTTCCAGAGCACTTAGCTCATGGATGGAGTCGGCACCTTCGACTTCGATCGTCAGCAGTCGTGTGGTCTCTCTGAGCTGCGCTCGTCGTTTGACTGCTTCCTCAATGCCCTTAGATATTCTCTTGCACTCTTTCTCGTTGCGGGGCAGTGGGATACGCACTTCACCGAGGCGGTTTCCGAGACTGTCGATAATGTCCTGGGTGAAGCGTTTCGCTCGAATCTGGCGTTTGGCGATCGGTGAGTTGAGGGCAGCGAACAGGAGCCAGGGGTCGAGGGAGCTTTGGGCGGCGACGCGGATCTTCATCACGTGTGATTGGTACAGGATTTCGGTGTCCAGGGGACTGACGACTGCCGTCGTACCGATGAGGTAGGTGCCGTCGCGGACCATAAGGATGTCGCCGACGGCGACGTCGAACTTGTCCGGGTGCTTTGCGCGAAGGGCCTTGAAGAGTTCTTGGCTGATCCCGTGTTTGGGGTCTGCTTTGAGTTCCCAGTTGGACAGGTCGCTTGTGCGGATGAACGGGATGGGGCCGGTGCCGTAGGCCATCTTGCCCACTTCAACGCCGGTCGTGATGGCAATCTCTTCCCTGTCGATGAACGATTGAAGAGCTGGGGTGTGATGCGTTGGTTCTAGGGCGGCGAGATCGGCAGCCAGTTCCGGGTCGTAGTACTTCGGAATGAATACCGTGCCGGCCAGCTCGCTCCGGGGCTGCATGAAGCCCAGGTGATCATTCGGTATGAGACCAAGATTTTTGAAACTGACGTAGTTCTTGGCGATCGTTGGCACGTCGTCGAGTAGGACGTCCTCGTCACCTTGCCGGCGGAACGTGGGGTTACCGCGTGAGTCGTGACCGCACCACTTGGCGTCAGCCATGAAGATCAGGTCTTCTGTGGTTGTGTTCTTCTTGTTGTGTTTGCGCAGCACGACCATGCAAACCTTGGTGTGAGTGCCGGCCTTGCCGCTGGTCTTGAACAGCGGCTCGGGCATCGCCGCGATCGCCAGTATGGTCGCTCTCTGTTGGAGCCAGTCAATGATGTGCGAGTAGGACGGACTGCCAAAGAGACTTTCTGGCAGCACGATACCGAGCCGGCCACCGGGTTTGAGCAGTTGCAGGCAGCGCTCGACGAACAACAGTTGCGGAGGAAAGTCGGCGAGAACCTCGTCGCTTAGTTCCTTCGCTCCGGTCTTTTTGCTCGTCACCCATTTGTGGCCCAGGTCGAACTGTTCGAGAGTAGGTCGGCCCGCGACGCGTATCTTCTTCCCGAACGGCGGGTTGGTCAGCACCACGTCGAAGCTGCCGAGTTTTACCTTGTCGCGGACCTGCTCTGGCCACTGCTCGGTTGGTTGCAGGCTGCTGTCGACGCGGAAGACGCCACCGCGGCCATCCCCCAGGATGGCGAGGTACGCCTTGGTGCACTTTGCAAGAAAAGCGTCCTTGTCCATGCCTCGTAAAGTGCGCGTGGCGATCTCACGTTTGCGGCGTTCAAGAAGCGACGCGGACCATCCCTTGTTTTGAGCCTCGGCGTCGAGGCCACCCCAGACGTGTTCCAACGCGACTGTGAGGAAGCCTCCTGAGCCGCACGCCGGATCGATGATGAGTTCACCCGGTTTGGGATCCACCATGTCTACGAGCGCACGCACAACGTTTCGTGGGGTGAAGAATTGTCCCTCAGGACCACGTAACGCGGGTCCGATAAAGACTTCGAACGCTTCACCGATGGCATCGCGCTCAGCTTGAAGGAGACTGTAGGTCTGAAGTTCACCCACCACGTAGGCGATGCTGTTTTCATCCAGCGAGATCGTGTCCGCCTCGTCGAAGACGTCGGGATACTCGACCTTGACATTGTCGAACAGGTCGAGCATCCGTTTGTAGACGTTCCGGGGTTCCTCGTTGTGTCCGAAATGGAACTGAACCATATCGTTTGCGCCGGAGTTGATCTCGTCAAAGATCTTGCAGAACAACAGATTGATGACTTCTTGCGCGAGCGGCTCGTCACGCGTGATGCCCGGAGCATTGCCCGCCAGGTGGTTGCGTATATCGCGGAACACTGAACGCAGATTGCTGGGCTTGACCAGATCCTTCTTGCGGTACAAGCCAATGTCTTCAACCCGTTGCCCATAGCGGGGGATGTTGGGCAGGGTCTCGAACTTTCGGGCTCCGTCCTTGGTGAAGACCTTGCGGACGTACCAATGGTCTTCGCCGTTGAACCAGATGCCGATATCGGCGTTGGACATGTCCAGATAGCGTTTGAGCTGTTCGGTGCCGTCTTTGCGGTTGCGTCGCTTGCACTCGACGACGAGGGCCACGTTCTCGGCCGTGTGCTTGTCTGAGGAGAAGACGGTTACGTCGACGGGGTACTTCTTCGACTCGCTCGGTGAGGTAGCCACTCGCCACTGAGGGCGAGTGCGCAGATGCGAGATGGGATAGCCAAAGTCCTCCACAAGGCGTCGGCTCATCACCTGCACCGCTTCGAGTTCCTCAGGAGTTGCCTGCACCATCTTTCCGGACACGTAGTCACGGATGGTCCCCCGCTTGATCGTCTCGACCTCGGTGACCACTCCGTCACCCTCGTCGCCGTCATCTACGTCTACCTCGGCTGTCACCGACCGAGGATAGCGTTTCGCTTTGCAGGTCCTGTTACGGCGCGCAGGCAAGCGGGGAGCTACGCAGCTGCGACCACGCAGTCCCGGTGTAGTGGTCCTACGTGAAAGTCAGACAACCCCGCCCGTGTAAGGCACGCGTCCGTCCGTGAGCGTCCCACCAGGCACTGACACCGACACCTGCCGCGCCGTACCCCGCCCCGTGCACCCCTCCCCTGTAAACCTCAATGTGGTCGCTCAAGAATTAACGACCGGGTACCGCAACCCGTAGGAAAGGATCTGAATCCGGATGGACGCCGCAACCGCCCTGGCCGGGACTCTGATGGAGGGTTTCGCATGCTAACCGCCTGGGCCGACGAGTCCGGATCGCGCCCTGACCTTGATCCCGGCGCTTACCTCCTTGCAGCGACTTTGTGCGATGACGACGATGTCGCCGAGCTGCGCAAAACCCTCGACGGCCTGCGCATCGGTGAGACGAAACTGCACTGGCACGGCAGCAGCGCTGAGCGCCGCGCCGAGCTGGTCGCCACCGTCGCCCGCCTCCCGGTCACCGGATTCGTCGTCGTCCACGTCGACAAAGACGCTGACGACCGCCGCCATCGCCGAAAGTGCATGGAGTTTCTGCTGCCGCACCTGGCGCTGATGCCCTGTTCCACCATCACCTTCGAATCCCGAGGACAGCTCGACGCCAGCGACTTGGACATGCTCCAAAAACTGCGCTCGCGGAGGGTTATCGAATCGACGGTACGGATCGAGCACTCGATAGGCCGCAACGAACCGGCGCTCTGGGCCTCTGACATCGTGTGCGGAGCCGTGGTCCAGGCCAGAATCGGCAATAGCGCCTACCTCGATATCCTCGGCAACGCAGTCGAACTCCACACGATCTGACTGACGGCCAGAAATACGCGAGCCACAGGCCTCGTCGTCCGGCGAGTAATCCTGTGGCTCACTTCCAAACCCACCGCAATGGGTTGGCTACAGCCAGCAAGTCTACGACCAAACGGGATCCTCCGCAACGACCTCCGCGAGCACAGATCACGTCGAGCTAGTGTTGCTAGCATAGCTATGAGTGCTAAGCTAGCAACACTAGCGAGCCTTGCTAGCGTTGCTAGTCCAACTAGAAGAAGGATGCATCATGCAGCCAACGCGGCACGCCCTGGCCAATCAAAAGGGCGGCGTAGGCAAGACTGCGACGACACTTGGCCTAGCCAGCGCGATCAGCCACCGCGGCGGCCGCACGCTCATTGTCGACATGGACCCCCAGGCCAACGCCACTGAAGGCCTCGGCGTGTACACCGAAGACGGTCAGCTCACCACCGCTGACCTCATGGATCGCACCGAAGCCGGATCAGCCATCGATGCCGTCGTGGCCACTGACTGGGACGGCGTCGACCTCATCCCGTCCCACTTGGATCTGTCCAACGCCGAATCCAGCGGCGCTTCCGATCTCGTGTTCCGCCTGGATGTCGCTTTCGAAGGCCTGGACCTCTCGCCGTATGACGCCGTGCTGTTCGACTGCCCACCCAGCCTGGGCAAGCTGCTGTTCGCCGTTCTGCTCACTGTCGACACCGTGTACGCCATCACCGAACCAACGAAAGACTCCGTCAAAGGCGTGACGCGGCTGGAAACCACCGTCCAGAAGGTCAAATTGCGCCCCAACCCGCGTCTGGAGCTGGCCAAGATCATTATTTCCCGCCGCCAGAACAAAGGCGAACACATCGACCGTGAACGCGAGCTGCGCGAAGCCTACGGCGACCTCGTGGCCCGCACCGTCATACCCGACCTCGGAGCCCGCCAAGACGCCCACAGCGCCGAAGTGCCCATGCACAAATTCAAAGGCGGCCGCGCACTCAGCCTGCAAGTCGCCTACGACGACTTGGCCGACGAACTCGGCATCACCATCGGAGCGCCCGCATGAGCACCACACGTAAACCAGCCATCACCCGCACCACCAGCCACCCAGCCGACACCATCCCCGACCGACCCGCAGTCCCCATCACCGCCGCCCCGCCTGACTCGTCTCAACTCGCATCGTCACCGCAGGCCGGAGGAGCGGCCGAGCGACTGACCGAGCAGCACAACGTCAGAATCCGGCCCTCCACTAAAAACCGCCTCGGAAAAGCCGTCGACAAGCTCCGTTACGAAACCGGCGACCGCACCATCAGCATCGCCTCCATCACCGACCAAGCCCTCGACGCCTACCTCACTCAACACGGCTGCTAGCTAGCTGTGCTATCACAGCTAGCAAAACGCTCTCATCTGGGCAAACAGGCCACAAAGGAGCCCAACATGTCAGACACCCGTCGTACCGTAGGAGTCATGGAAGCGAACACCCCGCCGCAGCCGGGTACCGCCGAGCACTGGGCGGCCTGGCTCGAACGGTACGGCGACGACTACGCCACTCACGACGAACGCCGCGCCGCCTATCAAGACTTCCAATCCAACCTGGCCACCATGCAAGCTGTCTTCTCGCAACCCGGCCAGCTGCACGCCGCTGGATACCTCGCCGCACACGATCGCGTCGCCGACGGTGACGCCGATAGTCCCGACGACGCCGAGCTGTGGGTACCGGCTAATCTCACCGGCGCTGGGCGGGCGGATTGGCTCGAAGGATTCCGCTCGCACTTCGAACCATAAAGGTCACCCGAAACGGCTCTCAACGCCTTCTTCAGCGTCTTCTGCTGAGTGTGCCTCGATTTCGTTGGGGAGTTCGTAGTCCAGTCGTTGTTCAAGGATGTCGTTGAGGGCGTCTAGGCGAGCTGTTCGGATCATCTCGGAGGCGTCATTGGGGTGCGGCAACGTGCCGTAGCGCAGTCCGTGATCGTTGGTGACGGTTTCGATGAGGTCGTCGAACTGGGTGCCGACTTCGCCGAGGTCGAGGTCGGCGTGATTGGTGATGAAGGTTTCGCGGCGGTGTTCGGTCCAGGTCGGTGGGAATTCCAGCTCGGCGCGGTACAGCGTTTCCATGGCGGTTGCGAGTCGGCCACGGCTGAACGACAACGGTTGTCCCCATTCGGCGAGGATTTCGGCGATCGAGGCGTCGAATGCCGCTCCTCGCGGGGTGTCGTTACTCATCGTGTTCTCCCGTTTCCGTTGCGCTGCAATGCCCCATCGTGGGGCACAGCACTGACAAGCCTTGGGGGAGTGAGTGGTACGTAACCGTTGGGGGAGTGAGTGGTACGTAACGCGATTTTAGAGGTCGCGGCTGTGGTCTACGCGGCGGTGGTACTGGTGGTTCCGTTGTGCGGTGTTCCACATTCGAGTGTGGAGGTCGTGGGCAGTGGCGTTGCGCTGGTTGGCTTTTCGGAGGCGTTGGAGTGTGTTGGTGATGGCGGGGGTGTGTTGGTCGGGGTGCAGGCCGGCGGCTTGGGTGAGGGCGGCTTCGGTGTCTGGGCTGGCGTCGTAGTGGTTGATGCGGCCGGTTGCGACGGTCAGCACTGGTGACCAGCGCAGTTCGGTGTGCAGCAGTTTGAGCAGCGGAGCCGCTGGCGGTGGTGGCCAGGTGCTGGTGTTGGTGTTGGTGTTGGTGTCGAGCAGGATGATCCGAGCGTTGGCGGCTGCCGCGTTCTCGGTGAGGTCCGCGATCGTCTCGGGGGTGAGGTGTTCGGCGCGGTCGATGACGACGATGGTGCCGGGATGGCTGTCGGTGAGGTCGATGGTGGTGGCGTCGATGACCGTGTGGTTGATCGGGGCCAGGTCCGGGTTGTCCAGGACGGCGGGTGGGGCGGCCCAGATCAGCGGGCGCGCCGCGGCGTCGGCGGCGGCGCCGAGGTGGCCCATCATGGGCAGCAGCGCCGCGCGATCGGTGGCATGGGCCACGGTCAGCACGAAGGGGACATCGGTGAGCCGTTGCAGGCGGCTGGTGTCGATGTCGGGGTCGGCAGGGATGGGAAGCCGGTCTTGGAAGGCGTGTTTACCGGCGATGTCGAGCACGCGCAGCTCGGTGGCGATGCGGGGCAGCAGGTCGGTGATGTGGTCGGCGGTGCTGCGCTGGGCCTGGGCGAACGCTTGTGCGGCGGCGAGTTCGGCGCGCTGCAACTGGGCGGCGAGCGCGGCACGGTTGGCGCGGTGCTGAGCGACGAGGGCTCCGTCGGCGGTGCGGCATTGCAGTAGCAATGCGTCGGCGTCGGCGTGGGTGACGATGTGGTCGCTACCGCCAGCGGCCTCGGCGCGGGCGGCGGTGGCTTCTTGGAATGCCGGGTGGAACTGTTCGGCGGGGCCTTGCGTGGGCAGGTGGTAGGTCGTGAGGAATTTGAGGTGCTGGGCAGCAGACGTGACATCGAGGGGGCCGGCGTCGGGGTCGGCCCGCAGGGTGTCCAGCTCGGTGCGGGCGTGCTCAATCAACGCCAGGCTTGCGTCATAGTGGGCGTCGGCGTCATGCCATTGGTCGAGCACGGCTTCGATCTGCGCGAGCCAGGGCCGGTCAGCGTCGGCGTCCGCACGCATCTGTCGTAGCTCGTCGGTGGCGGCCAGCACGTGTGGCCCGTTGCCTGTCGCGACCTGCGCGGCGAGAGTCTGCAGCTCGGCGTCGGCATCGGCGTAGCGCTCGCGCAGGGCGTGCACGTCGGCGCGGTGAGCGGTCAGCGCCGCGGCGGGGCTGGGTCGGGCGGCCGGGGATATGGTGCCGCACAGTCGCCACCACAGGGCGGCGGCGGGCAGTTCGTCGGGCAGCGGGCGCTGCGCAGCGACCTTGCCCACCAGTTGGGTGATGTTGACTCCGGTGGTGCGCGAAGCCGAGGCCAGTTGGGAGGCCAGCTGTGGCCAGTAGGGGTCTTGCCGGATGTGCGGGTTGATGGAGTCGATGAGGTCGTCGTAGCGGTTGGTGGTGGTGTCGGCGCCGATGAGTTCGGCTGCTCGGAGTTCGAGGCGGCGCTGCGCGGCGCGGGTGCGGGCGGGGTATTGCTCGGGGCCGGCGATGCGGGTGTCGTTGTCATCGACGGCGGTCGCGGCGCGATACACCGCGAGCTCGGCGGCCAGCTCGGCATCGGTGTCGACCAGGGGCCGGGCCCACCGGGGTGCGGTCGCTGCGGTCCATTGGGCGCTGGTGGCGCGGACTTCTTCGGCCAGGGCGTCCACGCGTTGCGCGCGGGCCGCCAGGTAGGTACTCCAGTGCGGGTCGGCGGCCAGGCGTTCGGGGATGGCGGGCAGCCAGGGCAGCGGGCCGGCGCCACCGGAGTGCGCTCCGGTGGGGTCGAGTCGCCAGTCGATGACGGCGGCGGGGTCGGCGGCGTTGTCGAATCCGCCGGCGGCGACCACTTTGTCGAGACGTTTGAGCGGGTGGATTCCGGCGGCGGCGATCAACGCGAGGTGCTGGCGCAGCACCGGCCAGGCGGTCGCCGACGTGAGGCCGGGCACCAGTTTCTCGGCGTGGGAGTCCAACTCGGCGTGCTGGGCGGCGCTCAGGCGTGACTCGGCCGCCGCGCCGACCGCATGGGCGTACATCTGGGTGGCCGCGGCCAGCCGGGCAGCCGGGTCGGCGGCGGCGCGGGCCGCGCTGGTGGCCGATACTTGCGCGGCGTCGCGGCCCAGCGCACGGGTCAAGACGTCCACGGCGGTGTCGGGGTGGGTCGCTTTCGGGGACAGCACACGGTGCGGGTCGTGCTCGGCGGTGGAGAAGTAGATGTGGTTGCCGTGCACACCGCGGGTGAGTGCGGTGTAGACCTGTTGGCGGGTGAGTTGGTCGGAGCCCACGGTGTGGCAGCGGTAGCGGGCGGTCGCACCCTGGGTGGCGTCAATGGTGCGGGCGTAGCCCAAGGTGACGTGGGCGCGTACGTAGTCGGCGGGCAGGTGCAGGTGGGCCCCGGACTCCAAGTGCGCGACGGTGATCGAGCCTTCGGGGTCGACGTCGGTGACTTCCCAGCGGTAGCCGTTGCGGACGAAGTCGGTGGTACCGAGCGCGAGGGTGCGGTCGTTGTGCTTGGTGAACACGAGGTCTCCGACGCTGGCGCGGGCCCCGGCCATCAACACCGCTTCCAACGGTGGGGCGTGCTCACCGAGTTCGGTGAGCCGGTGCAGTCGGGCGCGGTCGTTGAGTTCGGACACCAGATCGTGGGTGGGCGCCAACAGCAGGGAGTGTTTGTCGTGGGCGATGTCGGATTGCCATGCCTCGAACGCCATATCGGATGCGGCGGCCTGCGTGCCGACGTGCACGCGCTGCTCATCGAGGTAGAACGCGATCCCGGACGGGTCACCGTCGCGCAACGCCAGACCGGCTTGGGCTTCGGCCGCCGAAGCGAACCGCATCACTTGAGACAAGGTGATCGCCCCGTGCAGGTGTGCGAGGTCGCGCAGCACACCCCCGGCGCTGATCGAAGACAACTGTTTGTCGTCACCGACGAGGCGCACGCTGGCGCCCTTGGCCAGTGCGACGGCGATCATGGAGGCCAACGCTAAAGTGCCGGCCTTGCCGGCCTCGTCCACGATGATCAACGTGTTCTCGTCGATCGCGTCGTACCACTGGCGTGCTGGATCGCCGGGCGAGGTGTCGGGATTGTCGGTGAGCCAGTTGAACTTATCGAGGGTGTCTCCGACCTCGACTTCGATTTCTTCGCGCAGCAATTGCGCTGCACTGGCGCTCGGCGACAGCCCGATCACGGTGCCCCCGGCGCCTTCCCAGGACCGTGCCAGTGCGGCCATCGCGGTGGTTTTTCCCGACCCGGCCGGGGCCAACGCGAGCATCACTCGCTGTCCGCGGCAGGCCATCTCGCGGACCAGTTGTGCTTGGCCGGCGTTGAGTTCGCGCCGATGCGCGGCCTGGGCCAGCAGTTCGATCTCGACGTCGGCGGCGGGCACGGTGCGGCCGTCGCGCAGGCCAGCAGCGGCCAGGATGCTCCGTTCGGCGGCCAGGATTTCGGTGCTGGTGTAGGTCTGCGATCCGACTTGGCGGTACACGCTGGACCCGTCGCGGCGGCGCAACCTGGCGGGCTCACCGAGGTCGGTGTCGGGGCTGGACGCGTGCCGGATGCTCAACGGTGCACTCAACGCGGCGTCGGTGATGAGTTCGGCGATCCCGTCGATTCCGGCGTGCCCGGTGACGCGCACGACGCGCAAGGCCTCGGCCAGGACATGGGTGCGGTTCCAGGTGGCGCGGTCGCCAGACACGGTGGCGATGACTTGGCGGGCGCGGGCTTTGATCCACCCTTCGGTGACCTCGGCCGGTGTCGTGGTGCGCCCGGCCAGGGAGCGCGCGATCATCGCGTTGACCGCCTCGTCGCTGCCCAACAGGCCGACCGCTTGGGTGCGCCACTCTTGGCGTTGTTCGGCCAGCGAGCGGGGCTCGTGCTTGGCGTCGCGGGTGGCCAAGGTGGCCTGCTGGAACATCGCGATGGATTCCGGGGTGGTCGGTTCGCGGCCGTGGGCGGCCTGAAATGTCTTGGCCAGCACCGCATATTCGGCGTCGATCGCGGCGCGCCGGGAGGACCACAGCTCGTTCAGCTCGCGGGTCACCCCGACGACTTCGCGGACCTCTCGCTTGCCTTCGCGGGCATCACCGCGCGCGGCGAACCGCATCCCCAACTCGTCGGTCAGGTAGGCCTCCAGCCGTGAGTTGTACAGCTCGGAGGCGGCCACGGTGGAGGCATACAGTGGGCGGCCATCGAGGGCATACCACCGGCTGATGCCGTCGGTGCCGCGTGCTCGGACCTTGTTGGAAATGGCGACATGGGTGTGCAGGCCGGGGTCCGAGGCGCGGGTGTCGCGGTGCAGGAACGAGGCGGTGATGAAGCCGTCGGTGTCGACCTGAGCCACGCCTTGGGCCCCGATGCGGGTGTAGGCCGCCTGGTCTTGCAGGAAGTCCAGGGCATCTTGCACTGCGCGGCTGTGGCATTCCTCGATCTGTTTGGCGATCGGCTCGGGGCACAGCGCATACAGCGCGGACACGCTTTTGACCGGGGTGAAGGTCATGTCGTAGCCGGCCACCGATGTGGTCTGGTCGCGGGTGCCGCGGGCAATGAATCCGGTGAGTTCTCGCTCGTCCAGCGGTGCGCGGCGGTGCTGTTCTTCGAACATCTCGGTAGCGATCTGGGTACGCATCTGCGCCCGCAGGGACTCGTCTATGGCGGCGTTCCAGTGCGCACCGATCGACAGGTTGTGATCCCGGTAGGCCAACGCAAGGCGCTGCTGCAACTCGGTTTCCCCGGCGTTGACCCGAAACGGTCGCCCCAGCGAGGTTGCCGTCAGTGCTGAGTTCTTGCGCGCCCCTTGGGCGATCAGTTGCTTGGTCAATGCCGCGGCGTTGGGATGGACCCCGAGCCCGAACAGGGCCTTCATCTGGTCCTCGGTGACCTCCGAGCCCTCTTCCAGCGACCACAGCCGGTCCCCGGAGTCGGTGCGCGTCCAGCTCTCCGATCCGGCGGCCAACCCGGCCAGTCCGCGCCCACCCCAACGGCCAGGAGTCTCGCCTTTGGAGGAGTAGTAGTCGCCGAGTGACTCCGGGCCATGCGTGCGGTCATGGGCAGCCACCTGCCGCACCAGGTACAAGTACCCGGAGCCAGCAGTGAGCTTGTGGATGCCCGCATTCACCCCACCAGCGCACCGAGTTCTCACGACGAAACCAAGGCAGTTTTCCGCAACCCCCGAACGGGCCGTTACCAAACCGTGACCTAAGTGCAAGAGGTGTGTGGGTCAAAAGCAGGCTGGAAAGCAACGATGCAGGTCAACAGGGGTGAGACAGTAGGCTGACCAGTGATTGACGCTGACAGCAGAAATGCTGGAACAGCAAGCGATTCGATAAACAGGGCACAGCAGGTACTGAAGAAGGTGGGGGCGGGAAGGTGCCCGTGAGCTACACACCAGAACAAGCCAAGGCTCTCGCGGCGGTCGCAGAGCGCCAAGAACGAAGTGCGCGGATCTCTCGAATGCCGTACGCGCGGTCGGCGAACCACCCCGCCGTATCGGTTCGCGCATCGCACGCGCGTTTTAACCGCATCGGGCTCAGCGCCGACATTCCTGAGTTGCGAGACAATCCCGCCAGGGCGGCGCAGTTCGATTCATGACCCTGCTGGCACGATAACCGCCGATCAACAACGGGCCGTCCATCACGTGGTGGACGGATCGTCCCTCCCGTCTGAAAGGGTCCTAGGTTATGGCGATTCGCAGCACACACAAAGGGGACAGGGCTCAGCTCGGACCCCGCGTCGATCGGGTTGTCTACGACGCAGTGGCTGCCAACAGCGGCCAGTACGGCGACTACGGCATCCCGATGTCCCAATGGGTCGCAGACCTTCTGGCCGCCATCGTCGGCCACCCCGAACTCATGCGCGAACTCAACGGCGAAGCCGTCGCCCAGATCCTCACCCGCGCACTGGACAACCCAGACCTGTTACGTGGCCGTGGCTGATTCGAGGGCGTGCGCCACGAGCCGCAGCGGCCATAACCACCGATGACGATGGTGTGCTCGGCTACCGGCTACCGCTACACCACTGCGGGCACGGTCTCGGCCAGTATCCGTGCGCCCATCAGTTCGGCGACGAGTGCGATCGCGATGTACTCCTCATCGGCTGACGGTGGGCCGTGGGCCATCACGTGAACCAGGTAGTCGTCCTCGTCGGCGAACACCGGACCATGCGCGCCCGCGTGGACACGATCACCGGCCTCTGGGGTGATTCCCTTCGCCGCGTCTTGAAGGGCCAGCCACTCATGCCAGGCCGCGCGTTCGCGACGGTAGCGCGCGATCCGGTCAGCCTGCACCTCATCGAGCCGGTGCGCGGCCGCGATGTCATCCAGCGTCGTCGGCCCCGGCATCACGGTGCGGCCTTCTCTGGTGATCAACCCGGCAGCCGCGAGCGCGGCGATCGACAGCTGCCCCGTGCGTGCACTGATGCGCGCTGCGGCGTACACATCAGCCGGCCGAGTCATCCCGGTGTGGATGATGAGCTCGTACACCGCGCGGTGGTGGCGGCCGAGGATGCTCCACGCCGGGTGCACATCCGACACTCTCACCCGTTCCAGCGGGACCGGCGTGATCGAGTCCGGAGTCTCAGTGGTCAGGGCGTAGAAGTCGGCGTCGCGGCCGATACGAGGCCTCACCAACAGAATGGGTGCTCCCACCATGTCCCGCGTCCGTCTCAGCACCTCGAACGTTGTGGTGGCTGGCATGAGACCGGCCGACAGAGATAGCCCGCGCCCTCCCACCCCGACGATCGCCGTACCAGATCTGACCTGTCCGGCCACTGCTGCTTTGATCGCCAACGCCTGAAACACATCGCGCACCGTCCACCGAAGAGGACTGCTCGCGAACTCCCGGTCCGCCCAAGCCAGCGCGTGTGCCAGCCAGCGCCCGTGCGGGCCGGCACTGGTGTGCCCCCGGTGTGAGTACTTAGGCCTGTGTGCGGGCTGGTTCGCTTTTACGGCGAGTGTCGCGGTGTAGTCCAGGGCACGACGAACATCGCGGGCGAGTTGGGCGTCAGCGCGGATGCCGTGCTTGGTGCGGTACGAGTCGCCCAGGCCGCTCCACGGCCGGCCGGGTTCAGCCTGGGCGCGGATATCGGCCAGGCCGTAGCCGCGCAGCACTGCGTTGAGGACCACCGACATGCGTGCTTCTGAGGGGCTGTCCCACCTGCCGTGGTCGCGGGCCAAGGCTGGGTCGCCGGCCGCGGCGAACTCGGCGACGTCGACCGGGATGGGCTTGCTCCAGCGGGCGGGCTCGGCCAGGCGCTCGTCCTCGCCGGCATGAGTTCTCGTGCTGCCCGGCGACGGGAGGCCAGCAGCATTGGCCGGCTGCGGTGGGCTGGGCAGGGTGCCCAGTAGTGCGTAGAGCTCGGGCAGCAGCGTGGGGGCGCTGCGCTCGGTGAGCGCAGCCACGGCGTCGGTAAGCGTGCCGTCCAGGATGCGGTGGCCACCGCCGGCGCACGGCGTGCCCGGCACACTGATGCAGCCTTCTTTGGGGTTCTGCATGGGTTTGGGGTCAAAGCTGGGCAGCCGGGCCTTGAGCTGGCGCATCAGCGGCTGGATTTCGTCGAAGCTGGCGGTGGTGTTGATGGCCAGCGGGACCAGGATGTGGCGGCCGCCGTTGGTGGATCGGTCCGTGACAACCCGTGCCCCGCAGGAGGTCAGCCAGCCCAGTGCGCGACTGAAGTCGGCGTCGACCTGAGCCTGGCCGTGGGACTTGCTGTCGAAGTCCAGCGCCAGCAGCGTGGTCCGGCGGTGGGTGTACAGGTACACCGCCGCCATCAACGTAGGCAGCGTGTCGGTGATGCGCCGCGTCTTGCAGTAGGCCTTGGTGTCCGGATCGAACACCTTCACCCGATCCCGACCCGGCTGACACAACCGCCGCGCCAGAGACCTCCACACCACCGCAGGCGCGACCGGGGACACGTCGAAAACAGTCACCGGCACCCCGTTGCCAACGACCTACCCGAACCATGCGGCACCGCCGACAAGTGCACCCAGCACGACAACACCGTCAGCCCACCCAGGCGAGGGGTCCACATCGGCATACGCGGTGCACACGCACCGACGCGCTCGACCCAGCCACGCCACCACTGCGCGGCCTGCGTCCGCGTCACAACAGCGGGTAGTAAAAGATCACGATTTTGGTCACGGTTTCGCGCGGCACCTGTACCTGTTAGAGACAGTGCGCTACCGTGAGACGAGTCCTGCAAGACATCGCCCCTTCGGGGTACCGGGTGCGGACCCAGACCTGAGTTCCAGCTCAGATCGAATCCCCAAAGACAAGGCCCCTACGGGGGCCTTCGTCATGTCAAGAGGTGATCCGCACCGCTATGGATTTTTCCATCTGCCCAGCCGCGTACACCAGGTCGCGGTGCTCACATCGCCAACGGCAACCCCTCTCGGTCGTCCAGCTCGCGCACGAGGTCCACCCGTCCCACATGCTGAGCTAGGACATCCGCCGCGTACTGCGACATCGACATGCCCCGCGCAGCCGCGCGGGCGCGAATCTCCTCATAGACGGGCAAGACCGGCCGGCACATGATCTGCGCCCGGTCCCCCTTATGCGGTTGAGCCATGCTCTCACCGTTCCGTACGTATCTGATAAACACCGGCAAGACACGCCGTATCCGCTCAGGTTTTTGCCGGCTACCTGCGAAAATGCCTCACCAGTAATCAGATGAGGCAACACGAATCAGCCAGTAAACGGTGCGGCGCTCTCGAAGCACCGCCAACACGAGCATGACTCATCAGTGAACAGATCACTCATAATGACTCACTTCGTAATCATGCTGTGTACCAGCGCAATTCAGCCGTGATTTTGTCGGTGGTCCGTCCTACGCTGCCCACATGGGAACACAAGAGCCTGGATACCCAAGTGCCGCGTGGCAACCCCCACCGCCACGACGCCGGTGGCTGACCCCTGCCATCATGGCCGGTACCGCTGCGGTTGCGCTGGGTATCGGTGTGGCGCTCGGCGTTGTCTTCAGCGATGGAGAAAGTAGCACTGTTGCCGACACGACCGGTGCAGCAGTGACGAGCAAATCGGCCGCTGACACCGTCAGCGCACCACCGTCAGCAGCAGAAGTGCATGCTCAAGATGTCGCCCTGTGCACCCGGTATGCGGTGGTGAACACAACGCAACCACGGACTGATCGCCGGGCCTTGGATATCCTCCCAGCCGCGACCGCTCTGGAGAATGCGCTGGCGGACAATCCCAATGCCAGCACCCCGGTTCGTGTCGCTATTACGGATGTTGTATCGGTTTACTACGCGCGGATCGCCACTTACGGCGAGGTTCGGACCCGTGGTCTCGCTGAGCCGCCCACACACGACCTTGCTAAAGAGCAGGCGGCCTATGACCAGGTCTGGGCTGTTTGCGGCCTGGACGAGAAATAGTTCCGAGGGGGTTCGATGGCGGCGGTCATTAACAATCCAGGGGACGTGCCTCGGCCATCAGGACGCGCGTCGTCACTGACGGTTCTGCCCTACTGGCCGTCGATCAGTGAGACTGACTTACAAGCCCTTGCCGAAGACAGGCGGGCTATGGTCGAGTCGGTGTCCGGGTACGCCGGGACGGTTCACAAAGAGATGACCAACGGCGCAAGCCTGCTGGAAGGCCAAGGAGGCGAAGCCCGCATCGCGTTGATGCGAAAGATGGTCGACCATGCCGACGGGGGATCGGATTACTTCAAATCCACTGCAACGGCGGCCGATTCATTCAAGGCGGTCGTGTCCGGGTTGAAGACCGACCTCAGTCGCGTCGCTGATGCCGCTGCAGAAGCGTGGGACACCGCGCAATCGAGCGGTGGCACGTCTGCGGCTGTGTCGGCCATGGCCCCGTTCGAGGCCGAAGCCGCCACCCTCTACAGCACTGCCCTCGGGGACATCGCCGCCACACCCGCGGTGCTCCCTATCCCGGAAGCACCCGTCGGCGAAAGCCCAAGCACCGCTGAGCCGGCCAGCCACGAGTCGGCCAACAACGATGAAAAACAACTTGCGGATGGCACGACAGAGGAACCAGATGGCCTCGCCGCTGGCGACAATGCGGATGAAAAAGGCTCTACTGACCCTTCTGTGGGTGGTTCTTTCCGGGGAGTCGTGGTGGTCGACCGCCGAGGCTGAGCATGGCCAGGGCGATCAGGGCTTCGGGACTGCGGAATCCGAACGCGACG
>JAUPKM010000275.1 GCA_030837445.1 Actinomycetota bacterium | reverse complement strand
CGGACATCTGGGAGTTGAAGTCCGCCGCGCTGGTGAACGACCGTCCCGGCAGGAAGCTGGTCTCGTAATAGCCGTTGCCGCGCTCGACCATCCCCTTGGCCTCGGGGTCGCCGGGCTTGCACTGGATGACGCTGATCCCCAGCATCCCGCGGAACGCCTCGAACTCGTCCGTCAGCCTCGGCTTCCCGCCCCTCCACGACCCGACCGCGGACTCGTTGTCCCAGACCAGCGCCTTGGGGACCCGGCCCCACGCCTGCAGCAGCGCCCAATGGCCCGCGATCAGGTCCGGGGCCTTGCGCGAGGGGATCATGATCGCCGCCAGCATCCGCGAATACCCCGACGCCATCACCAGCACCGGCGGCCGGTCGACCTGGCCATGACCGACCGGGATGTCGACCGGCGGGAACCACAGATCACACTGCGCCAGCTCCCCAGGCGCGTACGACGTGCGCGACGCCGGGTCCACCGGCCGGAACAACGGACGCAGTTCCGCGACATGCGCACGGAGAACCGACGACGACCGGGTCCAGCCCACCCGCTCCGCGATCACCGTCGCCGGCATGTCCGGGAACTCCCGCAGCAGCGCCCGGATCGCCGGCTCGAACGCGTCGAACGCCGTCCCCCGCGCCGGCCGCTGATACCTCGGCGGGCCCTGCGACGCCAACGCCCGCCGGACCGCGTTCCTGGAGATCCCCAACCGCCGCGCGATCGCCTTGATCGGCACTCCCTCCGCCCGATGCAGACGACGGATCTCGGCCCAGTTCTCCACGGTGATCACTCCTCAATCGTTGAGGAGGGGGTCCACTTTCCATCGGCACTACGGGGTCAGTATTCAGTCGGCGTCGACAACTCGGGGATTCCGGCTGCAACTGTGGCCGCCGGCAACGGCCGGCAGTCCCGAAACGGCGTCCTCGAGGCCCTTCGGACGGCTCCGAGGACCGGCTGCCGGCAACCCATCGAGCGCCGAAATCGAAACGGCCGCGCTAACACGTCCAGCGTGGTCGCGCGCCGTCCGCCCGCCGGAACGCGAGGTACCGAGGGGGTCACACCGTTGAGTGGCTAGGGACGCGACCGCCGTCCCGGACGGCGAATGCGTGCCACGCGGAGGGCAATCGCGTTGATCGAGTAGGGGATCAACTCACCGCCGCCTGCGGGCGGCAGGACGGCGAAGGGAGCGGACATGCCAATCACCGCAGCGCTGCGCTCGGGACGACGACCCAAGGCCACAGTCACCGGTCCCATCACCACACCCACCAAGCCCCCGACCCATCCCATCCTCAGCCCCCATCCCACCAATCCAGCCAGCCCAACATCCATGACCCCAGCCATCCCAGCCACTGAACCGCCCCGGGTTCAGTGGAGGCTGAGTTCTCCCAGTTCGGCGGCCGCCGGGCTGGTGTTCTGACGGTAGTAGTCCAGTTCGAACTCGATGGGCGGAATGTCACCGATCGAGGAGTGCAGTCGGGTCGTGTTGAACCAGTCGACCCAGATCAGCGTTGCCAGCTCGAGCTCGTCGACGGTTCGGAACGGGCCGTCCAGGCGGACGCATTCGGTCTTGTAGAGACCGATGGTCGACTCGGCCAGGGCGTTGTCGTACGAGTCGCCGACGCTGCCGATGGAGGCCAGCGCGCCGGCGTCGGCGAGGCGCTCGGTGTAGCGGATGGAGGTGTATTGCGACCCGGCATCCGAGTGGTGGATCAGGCCGGCGAGGTCCGCGCCCGAGCGTGTGCGGGTGAACAGGGCCATGTCCAAGGCGTCCAGGGGCAGGTCGGTGCGCATCCACGCCGCGGTGCGCCAGCCCACGATCCTGCGGCTGAACACGTCGACGACGAACGCGGTGTAGGCCATCCCGGACCAGGTCGGGACGTAGGTGAAGTCCACGACCCAGAGCCGGTTCGGGCAGGGAGCGTGGAAGTCGCGGTCCACGCGGTCGGGGGGCCGGGACGCCTGATCGTCCGCGATCGTGGTGCGGACCCTGGCCCCGCGCACGACGCCGCGCATCCCGTTGGCCCGCATGAGTCGTTCGATCGTGCAGCGGGCCACGGGCTGGCCCTCGCGCTGCAGGTGCCGCCAGACCTTCCGCGCGCCATAGACCCCTCGGCCGATGTCGCGGGAGCCGTGCACGCGGGCGATCTCGCCGACCAGCTGCAGGTCGGCCAGCGCACGCGCCGAGGGCGGGCGGGTCTTCGCCGCGTAGTAGGTGCTCGGGGCGATCCCCACGCCCTGCTGACGCAGGACCTGGCAGATCGGCTCGACCCCGAACCGGGACCGGTGCGCGTCGATGAACGCGATCACCACGGAAGTCGCGGGTCGAGCTCCCGCGCGAAGAAAGACGACGCGGCGAGAAGGATCTCGTTGCTCCGCTTCAGCTCCTTGACCTCACGCTCGAGGTCCTTGATGCGCCTGGCGTCCGACGTCGTCGTGCCCGGGGACTGGCCCGAGTCGATCCGGGCCTGCTTCATCCACCCCCGCAGCGTGTCCGGCACGACCCCGACCCTCGGCCCGATCCGGGTCACCGCCGCGTTCAGCGACAACTCCGGATCCTCGGCCATCGCCTCGTTCACCAGGCGCATCGCCCGGTCCCGCAACTCCTGCGGATACTTCCTCGGTGCTGGCATGACTCCCACCCTTTCGCGGGTTCGGAGCCTCCACAACTACCGGGGCGGTTCATCTTCGCCCTCCCCTACGACGACGCGGTCGAGGCCTTGGACCGGTGGCTGGGCTGGGCCCGGCGCTGCCGCATCCCCGCGTTCACCAAGCTCGCCCGCAGCGTGACCAGGTTCCGCGACGTGATCCTCAACGCCATCGCCCACCGGCTGTCCAACTCCCGCATCGAGTCGGTCAACGCCAAGATCCGCCTCATCACCCGCATCGCCTACGGATTCAAGAACGTCGACGCCCTCATCGCCATGGCCATGCTCAGCCTCGGCGGCCACCACCCCGCCCTACCAGGCCGAAACTGACCCACGGATGCGTCAGGAGATCCAAAGAAAGGGCCAAAGAAAGGGCCAACGCGGCAATCCGACAACGTACGTTGTCGCTCTGCAGCCCGAAACCTGTTGCAGCGCAACGACTTTCGAGTGGGTCGCCGGGGGCTCGAACCCCGAACCTACGGATTAAAAGCCTTCCCGATCACACCGCAGGCAACCGAATATCAAGCGATTGCAATGG
>JAUPKM010000274.1 GCA_030837445.1 Actinomycetota bacterium | reverse complement strand
TTCGGTCAGCACCCGTGCACCCCATCGAGTGAGGAACCACGCAGCGCTCCACTCGACATTTTCCTGCGTAGCTCCTCACTCGGCGTCAGTCCCGCGCGAAGGCGAGAGCCAGTTCCCGCTCTCGGTCGATATTAGGGGTGCCGGACACGTCCACCACCACCTTGGCGATCGTGCCGCCGGTGAACTCGAACGGCGCGGAGTACTGCCCGCATACCGGCTGCCCGCTGTTGCGGCCCACCTGCACCCCGCCGCCGGACAGACCGAAGGTCGCCGGATGCGCGCGCACGTCGGCACATGTCGCGACCACCGCGTCATCGATGTACAGCGAGACCAGCCCGAGTGGGGTGTGACTGCCCTCAAGGGTGCCGGTCCGCTCGTAACGGACACCGAGAACATGGTCACCCGGCGGGATGAGATCCGGGGAGACCACGCTCTGCTGAAGCTCGCCCATGAAGTTGTAGACGTAGTGCAACCGGCCGTCGGCGACGAACAGCACATGCCCGCCGTGGCCGGCGCCCTGTTTGAACAGCACACCCTGCGCACCCGGCACGGATTCGACATGGACCTCGGCCAGCACCGAGAAGGACTGTCCGCGCAGTTCTGCCATCGCGCCGAGGCCGACCGGCGCGGTGTGCGGGTAGTAGGTGAACGTGGTCCGCCCGCTGGTCAGCGTCGGCCGGAACCGGGCGAATGTCTCGAAGACGTTGAGATCTCCGAGGGGCAGCCCACCGTACTTCTGTGCCTCGGCGAACCAGAGGTCCTTGAGTTCAGCGAGTTTCTCCGGATGCTCGGCGGCCAGGTCGTGACACTGGCTCCGGTCTGCGTCGATGTGGAACAGCTCCCAGCGATCGTCGTCGAAGTGCCCCCAGCCGGCCGGACTGGCGGCGTGCACGGTGTTGGCGTACCAGCCCTCATGCCAGATACCGCGAGTACCCAGCATCGAGTAGAACTGGGTTCGCTTTCCGGTGTCGGCGGCCGAATCACTCAGCGCGGCAGCAAAACTCGTCCCCTCCAGCGGCCGCTGCGGGATGCCGGCAACGGTCTGCGGCTCGGCGATCCCGAGCAGTTCGTACACCGTCGGGGTGATGTCGGCGACGTTGACGTAGTTGTCCCGCACCTCGCCGCGTGCGGCGATGCCCGCCGGCCAGGAGATGATCGCGGTGTCGGCGATACCGCCCTCGTGCGAGGCGTACCGCTTGAACAGCTTGTAGGGCGTGTTGAACGCCATCGCCCAGCCGATCGGATAGTGGTTGTAGGTCTCCGGCCCGCCGAGCGAGTCGTAGAGGCGCATGCCGTCCTCCACCGTGTCGAGATAGCCGTTGAAGAACTTCACCTCGTTGACCGAGCCGTTCGGGCCGCCCTCCCCGCTGGCGCCGTTGTCGGAGATCACCACGATGATGGTGTTGTCCAACTGTCCGGACTCCTCGAGGTAGTCCAGCACCCGGCCGATCTGGGCGTCGGTATACGACAGGAACCCCGCGAACACCTCCGCCATCCGGGCGAACAGTCGCTTCTCCTCGTCGCTGAGCGAGTCCCAGGGCCGCACGGTGTCCTGCGCCGGCCACGGCTGACCGTCCGGGCCGGTGACACCGAGGTAGGGGTTCATCGGCGAAAGTTCGGTGTCGGCCGGCACAACCCCCAACGCCTTCTGGTTGGCCAGCACGATCTCGCGGTAGGCCTCGTAGCCCATGTCGAAGCGGCCGGCGTACCGGTCGGCCCACTCGGCGAAGACGTGATGCGGAGCGTGCCCGGCCCCCGGGCACAGGTAGGTGAACCAGGGCTTCTCCGGCGCGATCACCGTCGAGTCGCGGATGAACTCGATCGTCTTGTCCGCCAGGTCGGCCGACAGGTGATAGCCCTGCTCCGGGGTGCCCGGCGGCTCAACCGGGTGGTTGTCGTGCACCAGGTCGGGGTACCACTGGTCGGTCTCACCGCCCAGGAAGCCGTAGAACCGCTCGAATCCCCGGCCGAGCGGCCAATGCCGTTTGGTGGCAGCCAGATTCGACTCCTCCAGCGGAACCAGATGCCATTTGCCGACGCAGTAGGTGTTGTACCCGTGCTCGGCGAGCACCTCCGACAGCAGCGCGGCGTCGGCGGGGATGCGGCCACTGCAGTTCGGGAAGCCGTCGGTGAACTCCTCGACGGTGGCCATCCCCACGCTGGTGGGGTTGCGTCCGGTCAACAGCGATGCCCGGGTCGGCGAACACAGCGCGGTGGTGTGGAACTGGGTGAGCTTGACGCCCCGCTCGGCGATCCGGCTCATCGCCGGCATCTCGACCAGTCCGCCGAAACAGTCCCAGGTGGCGATACCGACGTCGTCCCAGACGACATACAGCACATTGGGCGCTCCCTGCGCCGCGGTGGGCGCGGCGAACGGCCCCCAGTCCGGTTCGGAGTCGCGGATATCGAGGGCGATCTTTCCGCTGAACGGCGGGACTGGGCCTGATGGGGACGCTGCCATGCGCGCGACGTTACATGCCCGGACCGGGTTCGTTGACCCGGTAGAGCCGCCAATTCGGCTGGCCGTCGCCGTCGTTCTGGATCTCCAGTTCCAGTGTCGCCACGTCGGCACCGTTGTCGTAGAGAGTCGGGTAGCGCTTGTTGAGGGTGTCGGCCCGGCCGCGCCCGGTGGGCGGCACCGCCAGCAGGTACTTGGCGCCGCGGGCGGACGGGTCGTTGAGGATCCGCACGAAGTCGGGATCCGACGGCAGGACGAACATCTTCGGCTTGCGCGACGCCGCGACGACGGCGAAACCGTAGACCGTGTCGACGATGACCGAGCTGTCCGGCAGCTCCAGATCGTCGAGATAACGGGCGATCCTGCGTTCGGTGGAGAAGGTGCGGGCGATGCGCTCCTCCCGTTCGATGACCGGGTCGATGCTGTCCGGTTCGGGGTGCAGCACCACACCCAGTGCGAACTCCTGCGGGGCGTACCGCGGCTGATTCATCCCCCACCCGGCGACCAGCACGCACACCGCCATCGCGGCGGCCGCCGCGGCGTACCCGCCGCGGTAGCGGGTGGTCGGGATCGTCGGCTCCGGCGCCGCGTTGCGGCCGGGCCGGATGGCCGGGACGAACGTACCGTCGGGAACCGCCAGCATCGCCAGGGTCGCCGCGAACGGGACGGCGATGACGTAGAACCGCAGGAAACCGAAGGTTCCGCCGAGCGCATAGGTGCCCGACTGGAACGCCAGGGCGGCGCCGTAGATCGCCACCGGCGGGATCAGCATCGACCAGCGTGGCCGGTGCCAGCGGATGAAGCCGGCCCAGACGCCGAGCGGGATGAGCATCGGCGCTAGCAGCAGGATGCACACCGCCGCGAAGGACAGCCCGCCCAGCAGACCCGGCCCGGTGGCTCCGGACTGCTCGAGGATGGCCTTGTTGCCGTACTCCGAGGTGAACTGCGCGAAGGCCTCACCGGTGATCAGCCAGCTGGCGATGGCCCAGCCGATGAAGGCCGCCACCCCGGGACCGCTGATGATGACGAGGTCGAGGACGGCCCGGCGCATCCGCGGCGGCCGCGGCGCCCGCCGATAGGTGGTGCCCGCGACCAGCAATCCGGCGGCGGCCACACAGGCCAGCGCGTCGTAACGGGTCAGGTAGGCCAGCCCCATCGCGATACCGCCGGCGGCGATGAGGTGGTGAACGTCATCGTCGACCATCCACATGATCAGCCGGCGCACCGACCAGGCCATGAAGAAGACGAACGGTGCCTCACTCATCCCGTTGGCGCCGTAGAACGCGATCATCGGGTGCACCGCGAACAGGGTGGCGATGGTCACCGTGTACCAGCGCGGCAGCCCGCGGTCGATACCCATCGACAGCACCTGCAGCACGGCAGCGGCCATAAAGAGCGCCGACATCATCGTGGCCGAGAATGCCCGCTCAGCCAGCGCCGGCCAGATCGGGCTCAGCGCGATGATGGGGACCTGCACCATCGCGGTCAGCGGGGTGAAGATGAACCCGATCGCGGCGAGATGCGGGTCGCGGCTGAACAGCACGCTCTGGGCAGCGGACACCCGCGACAGAGCGTCGCCGAGGATGAAGCCGTTGCGCACCTCCAGCCAGTACCCGACAGCCAGATAGCCGACAAACGGAACGACGAAGGCCAGGGTCTTCAATCTCCGGTCGGACAGTCTGGTCACGGATCCGGATCCGGCACGGCGGGATCGATCTGCGGTCGGGCCGACAGCCCGTGGAAGGTCTTCTCCCAATAGGAGGGGTTGCGGGCCAACTGATAGACCCCCTTGGCTGCGGCCACGCTCATCATCGCGAAGAACCCGGCCACGGTCAGTGCCGGGACGATCAGATCGGCACGGTCATCCTCGCGCAGCGAGATCAGGTTCATGTACAGCGTGGCGCCGTTGCCGATGATCAGCGCCGCCAGGGCTGGGAAGTAGATGAACCAGGGGAACACCTCCCCCACCACCGCCGGTTGGCCGAGGAACCACAGGATGGTGATGAACCAGAACAGCAGATTCAGCACCGCGATGATCGGGGTCCCGGCCAGGATCAGCGTCAGCCGGACGAAGGACCGCGGCCCCACCGACTTCCACATCTGCACCGGACGCCGGATGTGCACCAGCCAGGTCTGCAGGTAGCCCTTGTGCCAGCGGGACCGCTGGCGGATCCAGTTGATCGGATCGCTGTTGGCCTCCTCCAGGGTCTGGGAGTCCAGCACCGCGGTGCGATAGCCCAGCGCATGGATGCGCAGACCCAGGTCGGCATCCTCGGTGACGTTGAACGGATCCCAGGCGCCGATCTCCTCGAGCACCCGCCGCAGCAGGTGGTTGGAGGTGCCACCCAGCGGAATCGGGGAGTCACTGCGCATCATCCCGGGCAGCAAATA
>JAUPKM010000273.1 GCA_030837445.1 Actinomycetota bacterium | reverse complement strand
CGGTCTTCGTCGTCTAGTTCTTGCCGGCCTAGGGCTTGACTGGTTTGCCCCCCGGGCGGACCTGCGGCGGCGGAAGCCGAAGTCGCCGGATCTGGATGGCCCGCATCACCGTGTAGAGCAAACAGCCCTTGCGATCCTCTGGGTTGGGGAACTCCTTGGCCAACGCCCGCCTGACCCGGAACACGACGAAGCCGGTCTCGCCGACCAGGATCGCCAGCATCACAACCCAGCCGTAGAAGACGAGAACCTGGGTGACCTTGCTCGGGATGAAGCTCAGTGCGAGCACGGCCAGCGCGATGAAGATGAAGTAGTCGGAAAGCAGCCGTCGACTGTCGACCCACCGGCGCACAAACGCCTTGCCCGGGCCCCGGTCGCGGGCGGGCAGTGCCCGCTCATCGCCGCGCATCAGGGCTTCCCGTTGGAGTGCTCGCTCCTGCCGTTCCCGGTCACGCAGCGCTCGCTTGGCGGCCTTCGGGTCGCTGGGTACCTTCAGGGACTGCTTTCGCGCGGCCTCTGCCTCTTTCCGCGTTGGCGTCGGTCGACCTTTGCTGGCCTGCATCGGGTCGACGTCGACGGTCTCGGGATCCTGGACTGGGTCTGGCTGGGAGCGACGGAACACCAGCCCAGGGTACGCGTTGGTTCCGGCGACGCCGGTAGGCGCCATGCCCGCGCGCCGGATCGTCCGGTGCCCGCACCGTGCCGGGTGGCGGTGGCCTAGGCTTGTCGTGACACCGTCAGACCCGGATATTCGCCGAACCTCCGCCGGCGTGCCGGTACCCCCCCAGGAAAGGTCTGCTCTCGATGGGTTTGTGGCAGCGCTTCAAGTTGATCTTCAGTTCCAAGGCCAACAAGGCGCTGGACCGCGCCGAGGATCCCAGGCAGACCTTGGACTACAGCTACGAGAAGCAACTGGAGTTGCTTCAGAAGGTGCGCCGCGGTGTTGCCGACGTCGCCACCTCTCGCAAGCGACTGGAGTTGCAGATTGCGCAACTGGAGCAGCAGGCGGGAAAGCTGGAGAGCCAGGCCCGGGCGGCGTTGAGTCAGGGTCGGGAGGATCTGGCGCGGGAGGCGCTGACGCGGCGCTCGGGGCTGAGCACCCAGATCGACGACCTGCGGGTGCAGCTGGCGCAGTTGCAGGACCAGGAGGAGAAGCTCACTCAGGCCGCCGGTCAGTTGCAGGCGCGGGTGGAGGCATTCCGGACTAAGAAGGAGACCATCAAGGCGACCTATTCCGCGGCCGAGGCCCAGACCAAGATCAACGAGGCTGTCTCCGGCATCTCCTCGGAACTGGGCGACGTCGGTTTGGCCGTCCAGCGGGCGGAGGACAAGACCCAGCAGATGACCGCTCGGGCCGGCGCGATCGATGAGTTGCTCGCTTCTGGTGCGTTGGTGGACGCGACCGGCACCTCCAAGGACAGTCTCACCGCCGAGTTGGAGCGGATGTCGAGTGCATCCGAGGTGGAGGATTCGCTGTCCCGATTGAAGGCTGAGATCGCGGGTCCGGCCGCGCCCGCGGTCGCGGCAGCGGCACCCCCGGCGGTCGAGGCTCCTGCCCCTCCCGCCACCGCGACCCCGCAGGTGACCTCCGCCGCTGAGGCGACAGGCAGCGACAGCGAGAAGTCCGACAAGCCCACGGCCGAGTAGACCACCCGACCCAGGGTGATTCGCCCGGAATAGTCGGCCCGGCCGCGACGGTTAACCGTGCCGAGATGACACACAGCCGGTACACCCGAGATCGGGGTCTCGCGTGGCGTATGGGTGTCACCATGTTTTTGCTTGGCTTGCTGTACGTGGTCGTGATCGGCTTACTGCTGGCGCTCGGGATCGGCTGGTTCTTCGCCCTGGTCATTGCCTCTGGCGCGTTGCTGGCGCAGTGGTACTTCTCAGACCGAATCGCGCTGTACTCGATGTCAGCACGGGAGGTGACCGTCGAGCAGGCCCCGCAACTGCACGAGGTGGTCGACCGCCTCTGCTCGCTGGCAGACATGCCCAAACCTCGGGTGGCGATTGCCGATACTGACATGCCCAACGCCTTCGCCACCGGACGCAGTCCCAATCGCGCTGTCGTGTGCGTGACAACCGGGCTGCTTCGCCGCCTCGATGTGGAGGAAGTCGAGGGGGTACTCAGTCACGAGTTGTCCCACGTTGCCCATCGCGACGTGCTGGTGATGACGGTGGCGTCGGTGGCCGGCGTGGTGGCGGGTTTCATCACCAGGATGGCGCTCTGGGGTGGCCTGGGGCGCACCCGCGATCGGGATCAGAACGCCGCCGTCATCGTGGTTGCAGTGCTGCTGGTGTCAGTGCTCGTGTACGCGGTGAGTTTCGTGCTGACCCGGATGCTGTCCCGGTACCGAGAACTTGCCGCTGACCGTGCCGGCGCGCTGCTCACCGGTCGACCGTCGGCACTTGCCTCGGCATTGACCAAGGTGAGCGGTGAGATTGCGGCCATCCCGTCGCAAGATCTTCGCGAACGGCAGGCGCTGAACGCCTTCTTCTTCGCACCGGCACTCTCGCCGGGCAACTCTCTCGCCAACCTGTTCGCCACCCACCCGCCGCTGCAGCAGCGGCTGGAGAATTTGGCTCGGATATCAGCGGACTTGGAGCGATGAACCCCGTTCTGCGGTGCCATATCGCCGGGCTAGGCTGAGCCGTCGTGGGCATCTTCGACTCGATAATGGGACGCAGTCGGCCGGTGCGACCGGATCTGGACAACCTCTTTGGATTGCCCAGCGCAGCAATCGCACTTGCGGTCGCCGGCTTCGAGGCGAGTGGGTCAGGGGCGGTGGCATTTCGGCCGACAGAAGGCCGGGCGTTCGCAGAGGTCCAACAGGAAGTAACCGACCTGCTGGCGGCCGGTGGTGGCCCTCCGATCGGTGTCAGTACCGACGAATTCGGTTACACCTGGCTCACGGTGCGCACAGATCCTCCCGACGTGCCGACGCTCGTGACCGGACTGCACGCAGTGAACTCCACTCTGCAGGACACTGGCTTCGGTCCCACCCTGTTGTGCACGGTGGTCGGTTTCCTCGGGCCTCGAGGGCAGCGGCTGGCCCTCGTCTATCTGTTCAAGCAGGGCACTTTCTACCCGTTCGTGCCCGACCCAGACGCCGGAACGCACCGCCGGGACAACATCACCGAGTTGAAGGTGCGGGATCTGATCCTTGACGACGTCGCTGTCGAGCGTGATCTGACGCGATGGTTCGCCCTCTGGGGCGCCCCCGGCCTGGACTCCGACTAAACCTGCTGAGCCTGCGGCGCGCGAAGGCGTCGACTCACGATCACATTGATGATGATGCCGAGGTAGAGCACGATGTCGCCGGCAAAGGGGGAGACGAGACTGACTGCGGCGGTGACGGCGCAGATGATGAAGATCCTGAAGTACATGTTCGGATCCAGTTGCCGCTGTG
>JAUPKM010000272.1 GCA_030837445.1 Actinomycetota bacterium | reverse complement strand
GGGGATTCCGGTGGTCCGGATTGCGGTGGCGGGGAGTCCGCGGCGAATGCCATGACGCACAACACCTCTCGAGATAGTCAACGGGCAACGGCATTTCGAGCCACACCCGCCACCACCAGCCCCAACAACCCGGGCCGAGACCATCTCCACACACCGCCATCTACTCGAACACCTGTACACTAACACGACCGTGCGACAGTCACAGCGACACTTGTCAAAAGTCGGGCGGAAACAACGTCCGAGACCATGAGCCAAAGCACCCCTCCGCTGCGCACGCATGCCAGGGAAGCGATCGGCAGGAATGTCGTCAGTACGCACATGACTCAACTCGAACAAATGCGACCCGCGGGGTTGTCAGGTCTCCGGATCGAGGCCATCAACTTGGCGCCAACCAGCGCCTCAAGACGCTCAGGCGTCGGGGCGACGGCTCCAGCAGTTGACTGGTATGTGAAAATGATTTTCATGAGCAATCCAGTACCCACGTGGCGCATCACTAAGACACGGAGCCCCTACTCCAAAGCGATTGCTGCAGTTGCCGCGCTAGTCTTCACCGGCCTCGCGCTCACCGCCTGCGGCGGCGGAAGCGGGGCAACGAGCGAACCAAGGATCTCGGGCGCTCCGCTGAAGGTGGTCACCGCCTTCTATCCCCTGCAGTATGCGGCGGAGCAGGTGGGTGGCGACCAGGTCACAGTGACCAACCTGACTCCGCCGGGTGTCGAACCGCACGACCTGGAACTGACCCCAGCCCAGGTTGCAGAGATCCAGAATGCCGATCTTGTGCTATTCGTACCCGGGTTTCAGCCGGCCGTCGATGAGGCCATTCGTGCGGAAGCCGGCGACAAGGCCGTCGACGTGACGTCGGGCATAAACCTGCTGGCACCAGACCCAACTTCGTCACCGGGTAGCGACGAGGACAGCAACCAGCAAGACCCGCACGTCTGGTTGGATCCAGCAAACATGAGCGCGATCGGCGCGACCGTCGCCAAGTCGCTATCAGCAGCTGACCCGGCAGATCAGCAGGAGTTTGACCGCCGACAGACTCAGTTCGCCACAGCGATGACCGATCTTTCCAAGCAGTTCAGCGACGCCCTTCGGTCCTGCACAGTCAAGGACATGGTCGTCAGCCACGAAGCTTTTGCCTATCTGGCCAAGGCAGTTGGCCTGACCCAGGTGGGAATCTCAGGGTTATCCCCCGATTCCGAACCATCGCCCGCCCGATTGGCTCAGGTGGCCGAGTTGGTCAAGGCCCAGGGCGTGACGACGATCTACTACGAAACCCTGGTGGACCCGAAGGTGGCGAAGACCCTCGCTGACGAAACCGGTGCCACAGCTGCAGTTCTGGACCCCCTGGAAGGGCTTGTTCCCGGCACCACGGGTGACTACGTGTCGATCATGCAATCAAACCTGAAGACGCTCCAACAGGGCCAGGTCTGCCCATGACCGCAGCGGTAGAGGTCGACGACCTCGTCGTGCGCTTCGATGGCACGACCGTTCTCGACGGCATCAATATGGCAGTGCAACCAGGCGAGTTCGTCGCCCTGCTCGGATCGAACGGGGCCGGTAAGACCACACTGCTGCGAGCGATGCTCGGGCTGATTCCAGCGACGAGCGGGCAAGTACTGCTATCCGGAGTTTCGGTGGAGAACTTCTCAGCCTGGCAGAGCGTCGCGCTGGTACCCCAGCGACTACCGGCCATCGGGGCTGTCCCGGTCTCGGTGGAGGAGGTGGTGGCGGCAGGACGCATCGGACGTCGACCGCGACTCCGACCGCGCGCCGCCGATAAGGAGGCGGTCACCGCTGCTATCAAGGCCGTCGACCTGCTGGACCGCCGACGGTCGCGACTCGACACGCTCTCCGGTGGACAGCAGCGTCGAGTGCTGATCGCACGTGCCCTGGCAACCGGCGCCCGCACTCTGTTTCTCGACGAACCGACTGCAGGCGTTGACGCGGACGCTCAGCATCGACTTGCCGAGGTACTGGCAGACTTCGCCGAATCGGGTGGCACTGTCCTGCTGGTGACGCACGAGTTGGGCATGCTCACACCGCTAGTGACACGAACGGTCGTCCTTGCCGACGGAGGGATCGCGTTCGACGGGGTAACTCCGCCGCCAGACTTCCTGCACGACCACGTGCACCACCACAGTCAGGATGATCCCCACAACCGGCCCGCCGGGCCTCTGATGGAGGGTTGATATGGGCTCTCCACTCAGCTACGACTTCATGCAGCGTGCACTTGTGGCGGCCGTCCTGGTCGGGATCGTGGCACCACTCATTGGCTCCTTCCTGGTGCAACGCCGACTGGCGCTGCTCGGCGACGGTATGGGCCATGTGGCACTGACCGGCGTCGGTCTGGCATTCCTGCTGGACACCGCTCCGCTACCCACCGCAATGCTCACTGCTGCTGCGGGTGCCTTCCTGATCGAGTTCATTCGCGATCGCAGTCGCACGGCGGGCGATGTTGCGCTGGCACTACTGTTCTATGGCGGAATCGCCGGTGGGGTGCTGTTCGCCTCGATGTCGGCAACCAAGTCGGCGGCGTCCTTGAACGCCTACCTGTTTGGGTCCTTGACGACTGTCTCGAGCCAGGACTTGATCGCACTGGTGGTGATGTCCGTGCTGATCCTCGCCGTTCTTGCGCTCTACGGTCGCCAACTCTTCGCCGTGTCGCTGGACCCCGAGGTGGCCGCAGTGCAAGGAATTCCGGTCAAGGCCATGAGCACCCTGATCGCCATGCTGGCCGCGGTGACGGTCGTCGTCGGAATGCGAGTGGTCGGGCTGTTGCTGGTCAGCGCGATAATGATCGTCCCAATTGCGGCCGCTCAACAAATCGCACCATCCTTCCGCACCACGATGGCACTGGGATCACTGCTCGGCGTGGTGGCCGCCGTCCTGGGTCTGACCTTCTCCTTCTACGTCGACGTCCCACCAGGACCCGCGATCGTTGTACTTGCGTTGCTGCTGTTCGCGGTCTTGGCTCTCGCCGCCGTGCCAGTCAGGCGGCGGTCGTCTCGCCGACAACCCGATCGGGGCACCACATGAGTTCTCCGGAGTCAGGGTCCCCGGCCGTGGGAACCTCAACCAACGAGATCGCGCTGGCGGGGCTACGGCCCACCCGCCAACGCGCCGCTGTCCTGCGCGGACTTGAGACAGCGGACGACTTTCGCAGCGCCCAGGAATGGCACGAGAGCATCAATGGTGGCGGCGATGCGGTCGGCCTGACCACCGTGTATCGAACTCTGGCCGCCTTGGCTGCCGCCGGGGCCATCGATTGCATCGTCGGCGCTGATGGTGAGGCCCGCTATCGCCGCTGTTCAGAAGGGCACCATCACCACCTCGTCTGCCTCTCCTGTGGTGCAACCGTGGAGGTCGCGGCACCAGACGTGGAAGCCTGGGCAAGTCGAACGGCCGATGTGCACGGCTTCACCGACATCAGCCACACCGTTGAGATCTTTGGAAGGTGCCAGGACTGCTCGGTGATTGACCCACCTGACTCGGGCTACAGGTAGGGATTCTTCGGCTGCGGTATCTGAGCGATCGACGACACCTGTACCCAAGGCACCGCATCCGCTCGTTCGGTACCGCCGCCAGGGAGATAGCTGCCGGTCACCCGCACCCAACTGTTCGCAGGCAGTTGGGTAACGGCATCACCACGAGGCTGCACTTTCGTGGCTACCGCATCGGCCGCGCAGCAGGTCAACGACAGCCTCGTCAACACCCAGTTGCCATTCCCGGTAGGCGTGACGAAACCGACCAGCTCCACGTTGCGTCCGACCAGGGTTTTCTCCCCACCCCACACTGCCCGGGTGGCATAGTCATCGAGTGGCACCGGCAAGGGATCCCCCGGTGGCAGCGGCTCGAACAGACTGCTGGTCGCGGGCTGCGCGACGCTGGCCTCCTGCCGGGCGGCGCTATAGGCACCCAGCGGCGGCGGCGCCACCAGGAAGATGGCCGCCACCGGCAGCAATAGCAGCCACGCTGTGCGCATCGACCCGTGTCGGTGACCGTCATCACCGACGTCAATGGCGAGATGGCTCAGCGCGGCATGCTCCGAGCCTGAGTTCAATGCCGCGTCGTGGGAATGGCCGGGATCCGACGCGGCAGTCTCCGTCGAACCCACCTTGCGCAGAGAATCGAGCAGCGCCATCACGCCTAGTACCAGCAGCACTCCGGCGGCGACTATCAGGTAGGGCCGCATCCCGGCCTTCACATAGTTCAGGTAGGCCCCACCCACGCAGATCCGCATGATGGCGCCACCGACCAGGATCAGCAGGACCCCCTGCACCTCCCGTTTCATAGCAACCACACCCCGACGCCGACCGCGACAACGATGGCGACCACCAATGTAACTGGCGCGAACCTGGCCGCGAAGGATCGGCCGAACGTGCCGGTCTGCAACGCGATGAGCTTCAGGTCGACCATCGGACCGACCACCAGGAATACCAACCGAGATGTCAGCGAGAACTCCGTCAGACTCGCCGCCACGAAGGCGTCCGCCTCCGAACAGATGCTTAGTAGCACGGCCAGCAGTGCCATCGCGAGCACGGAGATCAACGGATTGTCTGCGACCGCCTGAAGCCATTCTCGCGGCACGACGACATTGAGAATGGCCGCGGTCAGCCCGCCGATCACGAGGAAACCACCAGCGTGCAGAAAGTCGTGCGCCGCCGTAAGCCGGAACGTGTGCCAATTGCTGACCCCGGTCAAGTGGTCGCGTCGAGGGATCCGAATCCACTCCGATTTCCCCAGCCTAAGCCAGAGCAAGCCGACGATGATTGCCGTTGCGAGGGAGGCGAGGAACCGGGCCAGCGCCATCTCCGGGTTGTTCGGGAATGCCACGAAGGTGGAAGCGATCACGATCGGGTTGATCGCCGGCGCCGAAAGCAGAAACGTCAGGGCCGCTGCCGGTACGACACCGCGGGCGATGAGCCCGCCGGCAACCGGCACTGAGGCACATTCGCAGCCGGGCAATACCGCGCCGGCCGCGCCCGCCACGGGAACCGCCAGGGCGGGTCGGCTGGGCAGAGCGCGCTGCCAGAACGAGGCCGGGATGAAAGCCGCGATAATGCCCGACAGCACAACGCCGAGCACTAGGAACGGCAGCGCCTGCACAATGATCGAGACGAAGATCGTGGCGCCAGCCTGCAATCGCGGCGAGTCGAACAGCCCGGAAATCCACCTCTGCCCGACCAAGACCACAATCAGCCCGACCGTCAGCCACTCCAGCGCACCCGGCCGCCACGACTTCCTGCTGACGACCGGAGGTTGCTCGGTCGTGGTCACGATGTCGCCGGATCCTGTTGTGGCTGCGCAGGCGGCGGCAGCACCGGCGGGGCCCCGCCGTAGCGGCGCTCACGCTGGGCATACAACTCCACGGCATGCCACAGGTGGCGACGGTCGAAATCGGGCCAGAGGGTGTCCAGGAATACCATCTCGGCGTAGGCCGCCTGCCACAGCAGGAAGTTGCTCGTCCGCTGCTCGCCACTTGAACGTACGAAGAGGTCCACATCGGGCATCTCCGGGTCATACATGTGACGAGCCAAGGTGCGGTCGTCGATCTTGTCCGGTTTCAGCCGGCCCGCCTGCACCGCCCGGGCGACCGATGCGGCCGCATCGGCGATCTCTGCCCGACCTCCGTAGTTGACGCACATCGTCAACGTCAACCGGTCGTTGCCGCGAGTGAGCCGCTCCGCCTCATCAAGCTCCTTGACCACACTTCGCCACAGCCTCCCGCGGCGCCCAACCCAGCGAACCCGGACGCCCATCTGGTGCAACTCATCGCGGCGTCGTCGGATCACATCCCGGTTGAAGCCCATGAGGAATCGAACCTCTTCCGGGGAGCGCTTCCAGTTCTCAGTCGAGAACGCGTAGGCCGAAACCCATCGCACTCCCAACTCAATGGATCCGTGGATACAGTCCAACAGGCTGGCCTCACCGGCCTCATGGCCAGCGGTGCGTGGCAGCCCCCGCTGGTGCGCCCACCTGCCGTTTCCATCCATCACGATCGCGACATGGTGAGGTATCAGTTCGGGAGGAATCTCAGGCGGGCGGGCGCCCGAGGGATGCGGGGTGGGCGGAACTGGGATGCGCTGGACCACCCCAGCATCCTCCCACTCGAAGGAGCCCTAACCAATCAGCGACTCGGGGCTGTGGACGTTCCTCAGCTCGACTCTGGTTCCATCGTCCGATCGCCTGCCCGGTCCACCAACCGCAACGATCTCAGCCGGTTCTCCATATGCCATTGAACGTAGGCGGCCACCAGACCGCTCGCCTCCCTGCGAGACCGCTCGATACTGGCGTCCGCAACCAACCAGTCGCCGGTCAGCAGCGCCGACATCAGCAGGAGAGTTGCCGCCGCGGGCGCTGCGGATCCCGGCAACCTACATGCGCGGCAGAGCGATCCGCCTGCGGCGACGTGGAACGAGCGGTGCGGTCCGGGCTCACCACACCTGACGCAAGTGTCGAAGGAGGGTGCCCAGCCACCGATAGAGAGCGATCGCAGCAGGAAAGCATCGAGCACTAGGCCGTGCGCGTGCTCGCCAGCGGCCAGCGACCGCAACCCGCCGACAAGTAGAAGGAACTGTTGTCGCGCAGGTTCCCCCTCCACCGGCGTCAACTTCTCGCTGGCCTCGAGCATCGCCTGACCCGCGGTCCACCGGCCGTAGTCGGCACACAGTCGAGCGCCGAAGGAATCGATGGTCTCGACCTGGGTGACGATCTCCAATGACCGTCCGGTGTGGAACTGGACGTCGATGTGTCCCAGCGGTTCGAGCCGGGAGCCGAAGCTACTGCTGGTCCGGCGTACTCCCTTGGCCACCGCGCGGACGCGACCCCGGTCCCGGGTCAGCACAGTGATGATGCGGTCGGCCTCGCCCAGTTTGTGGCATCGAAGGACGACCCCCTCATCTCGGATCAACGGCACGTGCACCATTGTGCGCCCCACCCGACCGCTCCCTCGGGCGCCCCACTCGAATCGACAAACCGCACCCGACGATAGACCCACTCGGGCACCATGGGTCCATGTCCGAACCCCAATCCGAGCCCGACGCCAGTACGGCAGCGACGGCAGCGACGGCAGCGACGGCAGCGACGGCAGCGACGCAAACTATCCCCGAGGTGCCCGCGGACGCTGATGGTCCCGACCTACCGCCCGGCCAGGGGGGCCAACCGAGGAAACTGATCTGGGTCGCGTTCGACCCGACCTGGTTGCGCAAGGCTGTCGTGGCGATCCTCATCCTGTTCGTCATCCTCCAAATCGGGACCTGGATCTTTCACAGCATCGGGTCATTCCTGTTCCTGCTGTTGCTTGCCTTCCTTCTGGGGATCGCACTGGAGCCCATCGTCGGATTCCTGACCAGACGCGGGATGCGCCGAGGGTTGGCCACCGGGATCGCGATGCTCACCTTCTTCGTGGCAGCGTTGGTGTTCGTCGCGGTGTTCGGCGGCCTGTTGGTAAGCCAGATCTCCGAGCTCATTCAACAACTCCCGGCCATCCTCGACAGTGCAGCCGACTGGGTCAACAACACCTTCGACAAGGATCTCGATCCGGACGCGCTGCGGAAGACGTTCAACATCACTCCGCAGCAGATAGCCACCTGGGCCAGCGGCCTCGCCGGCGGCGTCCTAGGGGTCATCTCCAGCACTGTCGGCCTCGTCTTCCAGGGTTTCACGATGGTTCTGTTCGCGTTCTACTTCTCAGC
>JAUPKM010000271.1 GCA_030837445.1 Actinomycetota bacterium | reverse complement strand
CGCACCTTCTGTTTTCGCTGCCATGATCCAGATCCAGGACGGGCCGATAAGGCGTTCTCCCCACGAAAGAGGGTTATATTTCAGAATGCTTTTCACGTGTCTTTGGGAAGGTTCTTCACCCACTGCAAGGAAATGCGGGAGCCATCGTGAAGGGTACTCTTCAGTGTAAAGTATATGCCAGACGGTGATGTATTGGCGGGCAACCAGGAGCGGAGCGTTCAAGGCCGGATCCTTCACGGTCAGAAGACGCCACCGCAGGGGCATCATCGCGTTCCCATCCACTGGGATCTCCTTGGTGAGATCACTCACCTGCTGCGCGGTGGTCGGCGTGACAAGAGGCGCAGGGGAACTGGCCTTGGGGCTGCTGGAGTCTCCGGAACCGTTGTCACAGCCTGCCAACAAGCCGAAACCGGTAACACAGACGAGGGTGAGTATCATCCAGCTCAGTGGGCGACGGAACGGTTCCGATTCTGGTCTCATTGTTATTTCTTATCCTTCCACAGCATATCTTCGCCATCCTCATAATCACCACTGATGCCATCGTAGACATCTGCCAAAGCCTGCCCGTTTTCCTGAAGCAGTACCCAGTTTTTCCAATTTTCCCGCGTGTCCTCCGGCCACTCCGACCGAGGTTTAAACCGAGGTTTAATATGCCCGGTCGCCGAGTCGATAATCCCGGCTCTTTCCAGATCTGTGGTATCCATGTGGTGGGTGATGACGCTTTGAAGGACAGCTGCAGAAGCTTCGCTGCTGGCGATCGTGCGTTGTGTTGCGAGGTGTTCGGCGAGGGCTGTGCTGTCCTGGTGGTATTTCTCTGCCAACGAGTCCAGTAGCGTGGTACCGAGTAATCATTCACCCCCGTTGCGGAGCGGGGTTGGCGGCAGCGTGAAGTGACCGGTCGCGGGTGCGGTGCCGGTTCGTGGTGGTGGGGTGTCGGTCGTCAGGTGACGGTGGTGGCTGGGCCGGGTATCCAGATGCGGCCGTGGAAGGCGTCGAGCAGGACGGTGAAGCGGTCGAGGCCGTGTTTCGCGGCGGTGGTGAGGTAGCCCAGGATCCGGAACCGGTCTTCGGTTCGGGCGATGCTGGTGAGCCGCCCGGAGATCTTCTGTTGGATCTTCGAGGGGCGTAGTCCGCGTTCGGCGTCGTTGGAGGTGGGCGGCACGGTGAGGTCGTCGACGAAGCGCAGGATGTCGCCCTCGCGGTCGCGGAAGGCTTCCAGCAGCGCCCGGGCCTTCTTCTCACCGGGCCGGTTGCCGTGGCTGGTGGTGAGCGACAGGCCGACCAGGACGCCTTGGCGCAGCAGGTGTACCTGCTTGGCGCGCTCGTCGGGGTCGATGGCGTCGTGACCGTTCTCGCGGGCGAGGTTGGTGGCGTGGATCAGGGCGCGTAGGGCGTCGGCGATCTGGTCGGGCCAGACCTGCTCGGGGTAGGTCTCACCCGCCGCCGCAAGATCACGCAAGAGGTGAGCCGTGCACAGTTGGTGGACGATCTCGTTGAAGGTCTCGTGGTCGTAGACGGTGTACCGGTCGTGGACCACGGTCGTACCCGCGGCGACCTCGGCCAACACGCTGGCCTTGAAGGTGTCCAGGTCCCGGTCGCCGAGCAGGAAGTGGGTGTACAGCCTCGTGCAGGCGATCAGGAGGTACTTGTCGGCCTTCTTGCGGCCCGGGCGGGGTGTCTTGGGCCCGACGCGTAGCGGGGTCTCGTCCATGCACAGCACCGTCGCCAGGGTGATCAGGGTCCGGATCCGGGCGTCGGCCTCACCCAACACCTTCGAGGCCCGCGTGAGCAGGCCGTGGACGAACCCGATCGATGGTTCGGCGCCGGTCAGGGCTTCCAGCAGCTGCCGGCAGCGGTGGGTCGGGATGTGGTGGACCACCATCAGGTACACCGCCCAGGCCTGAAGAACCGGGCCGTAGGCGACCTTGCCCGTCCCGGCGCCCTCGGGCCGGGACGCGGTGTGCACCTTCCCGCACCGGCACCGCACCGCGTGCTGGTCGTACTGGGTGACCTTCGCGCGCACCTGCGGGATCTCGATCTGCTGGAACGCATCGACCACGCCCAGATCATGCGCCCCGGCCAGGTCCGCCCCGCACTCACAGGCACCCTCGGGGAACCGGTTCCGCTCCTCCTCGGGGGCCTCGGACCAGGGCAGGTTCGCCCCCGGCGTACCCCGTTGCTTGCCCCTGGCCCGCCTCGACGTCGCCCGGTCCCTGCCCTTCGGGGGCGTCTTTCCCGGCTGCTCGTCACTGCTGGGCGGCATCGAGGAGTTGCCGCTGTTCCGTGACAGCAGGTGCTCCAGCTTGGCGACCTTGTCCACCAACTCGTTGATCCGGTCCACCTGCGCCAGCACGAGAGCGACGAGCTCCTCGCGGGACAGATCCTCCAGATCGGACACACCGTGATCAAAACCGATCCACGGTCCTCACGCAACCACCGACACGCCGGAGCGCTCACACACCGTCGAACACGACACCCGACGCATCACGCTCCGCGTTTCCAGTGAATGTTTGCGTCAGGCAGGCAGCACCCGCCCCCGGGCAACGAGTGAACGTGGTCAGCGAGGGCGCTTGTTGGCCTTTCCCGTGGCTTTGCTGCTGGCCGTGCGTCTGCCTGACGTCATGGATCCGGGATCCAGTCGTGGCCCGATGTGGATTCTCACGTATTTCATCGGGGTCGTGGCGACCTTCGTCACCTTGCCGATCACTCTCGGGGTCGTGACGGGAGCAGCGGGGCAGGTCGTAGCAGGATGGGGACGTTCACGCGGTTCGACGGCCGCGCTCATCGGCGGACGTCGTCTCACAGCATCGCCTTCCGGAACAGCCCGGGCAGTCGCCGGAGTTGTCGTCCTGATAGGGCTCCTGATCCAGGCCAACGCTTGGTCCAGTCTCGTGACCCGATTCGACAAGGCAGACCGAGCCGCTCAGGAAAATTTTGGCAACTCTGTCGTCGTCATGAACCCGTACAACGAGAAGAACATCGCTCGTTTCCTCCATGACACACCCACTGGGCTCAGCAGCTTCCTGCTCCACGAGCCGTACTCCCCCGGTTCAGGCAGCATAGGACAACGTTTCGTCGTCACCGGCGAGTGCCAGGACCTGCGAGCGGTGGGATTCATCTGCTCGGGCCGGCAAAAGCTGTCTGGTCTTCCCCCACGAACCAGGAAGATCCTGTTCCCGCTGTATGTGCGCAGCGACTCGGAGATCCGGGTCGAGACCGGAACGATCACTGAGAAGATGACGAGCCGCCATGGGACCTCCACCCTTGTGATCAACGATCCCTCCGGGCACGCCGTGAACCTGTCACAGATCAAGAAGATCGCTCACCGCACGCTGATCACCCCTCCGGAAATCCACTCCCTTGAGGACGACGGGTTCGGCAACAGCACGAGCACCGCGCAACAGGCGCAATGGATCGTCTTGTTCGGGATCGGGACCGTTCTGTTCCTGGGGATCGCGTTGGGAGTCACTGCGGCGACCCGTTTCCGGGACCAGGCCGACGATTTGGGATCGGTGTCGATCTTAACCGGTCGACGTTCCCCCTTCTGGGGGATAGGCGGCTGGACCGTCGCCGGTCCCATGGTGTTGGGAGCCTGGGCGGCGTTGGCGGTTTCCTGGATCCTCATCGCTCCTATGCTCGGTTCCCCCGACAGCCCAGATCG
>JAUPKM010000270.1 GCA_030837445.1 Actinomycetota bacterium | reverse complement strand
GTACCGGGCAACTCTGGGCGCGAGCCCGGCGCAGGCGTTCACTGCGACGACGTTCACCGCCGGGGTGTACCTGCCCGCGGTGCGGGCATGTGCGCAGACGACGAATCCGTCGACTGCGGCGACCGGCACGGTGGGTGGGGCGCTTACAGTGACCGATGCCCCGCCACCCTCCAATGGCGGCTCGGCCTTGTTCGCTGTGGCAGACATCTTGGGGGTGAACGGTTTCAACCGGGTGTTGGCCAAACCCACGAATAGCGGCGGTGTTCCCCCCGGCGGTGGATATCGCGATACGTACAGTCGGTGCGGGGTGACGAATGCGTCACAGAATTCGGTGGACTGTCAACTGGGCGGGCCGGGCGGGGTGGCGGTGTCCGGTGGTGCCGGCGGGTTCTGGAATCCGGCTGGCTGCGGCGGTCAGTTGATAAGACTCCGGACCCGATTCATGACGCAGATGGGTTACGGACTCTGGAGCCCTGAGGGTGCGGCGGTCTTGGCTGGGCCGTGCTCATGAGCCTCACGGCCGGAGGGGGCACGACCGCATCCCCGGGTTCCGCCGGGTCACGGCTGGCATGGGTGACGCCGGTGTTGGTGGTGCTGGTTGATGGCCAGGACGTCGACAGTGGCGGGACGAAGAACATTGATATCGGCAGTTCGCAGTACGCGAGTTGATGGCGGCGGTGGAGGGACTGTGATGGCGACCAGGACGACGGTGGCGTTGGCCGTGGTGGCCGGTGTCTGTGCGGCCGGGGTTGGCGTTGGTGTGGCCCAGGCCGGAGGTGGTGAGGCTGGGCCGGTGGTGACGCAGACCGACCCTGAGTACCTGACCGATGCGGCCGGACGCGCCGATGCTGTGGGCACGAGTTCCGGCGACCGACGGGCATCGGCGGCTATTGCGACGTCGTCGATTGCAGGACGCGTGACGGGGGCGTCGGGAGTCGCGGCGCCTGGGTACACGGTGGAGGCGTTTACCTCGGACGGCAACTTCATCAACGATGCAAGTACCGGTGCGGATGGCCGATACCAGTTGACGTCGCTGCAGCCAGGCCCGTACAAGGTGAAGGTGTCGCCACCGACGGGGGTACGTCGGGTGTGGGCCGCCGGTTGGTTCGGTGGTGGGAGTCTGCTGAGTGCCAGGGTGGTGGCGCTGACCGGTGTCCCGGCGAAGGTTGACGTTGTGTTGCCCACGGCCGGTGGGCTGTCAGGGCAGGTGCGGGGGTTGGCTGGCGGAGGCACGGTCTCCGCCTGCGGCGCCTCCTTCTTGGATTGCCGCAGTGCTGTGATCGGTCCCAGTGGTGGGTTTGACCTTTCCGGACTCCCTGCCGGTGTTGCGCAGATCGTGGTTCGGCCCACTTCCGGTGAGGCGTTGGTGTTCCCGAAGTTGCCGCCGCGGCCGGGGGTGCTGGTGAAAGCGGGGAAACGGGTGTCGATTCTGTTGGATGCAGTCCGGCAGGGTCCGCCGACGGTGACGTCAACGACTGCGGAGCCACCTGTCCCCGGTAGAGACACCACGCCGCCAGGAGTGCTGCGAGCGTGGTTGGTGACCGCCGCGAAGTGGCGGGCCGTGCGGGTATCCGCAGTCGACACCGGCGGGTCAGGAGTGACCCGAATGCAGTTGCGGGTTGGGACCCGGTTCTGGGTACCGCGCGGATACACGCCGAGGACGGTGGCGGTTCCGCGCACCGGCCGCGTGGCAGTTCGCGTCGCCGATGGGGCCGGCAACTGGTCGGGTTGGTCGCCGATCCGGTGACCCGGTTACCGGAACAGGGGACGCTCCGCCGGTTGGATCTCGGCGAGTCCGTCTCAGTGCTCGGCAAAGGCGAGGCGCGCTACTGGACCGAGAGCGACGGCGACGTCTGGCTAGCCGACTCGCTACCGGAACTCATCACCGGCACCGGCGACCATAAGTTGTCGCCGGGTGCGCTGGCCGCGTTTGCCGACCGACGCGGGGGTATCTGGTTGACGCCTTTCACCGGCGTCCATCGGCTCACCTTCGGTCATCGGTTAGAGTTCGCCCCGCGCGGTCCGGAAGTGACGAGGTGGCTACGGCCGGAGGCGAACCTCGACCGCCGCACCTCCCTGCGGGAGGTGGCTGCCCTGCTGCGAGAGGTAATCGAGGCGGAAGTCGCGGCAGCACTGGGGCCAGACGTGTCGGCGTCAGTAGCGATGTCGGGGGGTCTGGACTCAACTCTGGTCGCAGCAATCGCGGCCGAAGGGGTGTCGGACCCGAATCGCTTGACCGCATACTGCGCCGTGCCGTCGCCGCCACCACCGCCGGAGCGGATCCCGCGTGGCCGGATTGCCGACGAGTGGCCGCTCGCGGAGGCGGTCGGTGAGTACACCGGTATAGCGACCGTCCGATTGGCCAACTTGGATCGCGTCGACTGGCTCGACTCGGTGGATTCCTTCCACGCTCGGCATTTCCGCTCGCTGCCCGCACAGTCCAACTACTGGTGGCTGGCGGCAATGGAGGAGGCTGCTATGGCGGCCGGTCACCGGATAATCCTGACCGGCCAATCCGGGAATGCCACCCTCTCAGGCGGGCCGCCACACGCGGCGCCGCCACTGCTGGCCGATGGCTCCTGGGCGGCCGGCGGGCTGCGGGCCAGGTCGCTGGACGCGATCCGCCGACTGCGGGCCGGGGCGGGGGCCGGAGGGGGAGGGAGTTGGCCATCGCCCGTGCGCCCCGGTCTGCCGGTGTCGATGCCTGACCACGTTCTGGCCATGGATCCGTGGCTGCGGTGGTGCCTTGCGGATCCACCGACGGGAGGGCGTGGCCCGTGGACCGGGGCCGACGTGACCTGGGTTGATCCGCTCGGAACTGCCTCGGTGATCACCGCCGCGATGTCACTGCCCACCGGAGTGTGGCACCGCCGCCGCCGCGGCGTCGATCGGGCGCTGGCGCGCGACCTCGCGGCCGACCTGCTCCCGGCCGCGGTGGGGGGCAATCAACTGCGGGGCCAGCAGGGTACCGACATGCCGTGGTTGCTGCTGGAGCATGCCGAGCACTACCTCGCGGCGATTGACCGGGTCTGCCAGTCGCCGACCGCCCGGACGTTTCTGGACACCGAGGCGCTGGCGGCCAGCGGGGTCCTACTGCGGGCTGGGTACGCGGAGGCACACGTGTGGCAACAGGTGTATCTCAACGCCATTGCGGTCGGGTTGTTCGCCGACTGGTGGGACCGGACGGAGTGAGGCCGCCTGAGCCTCAGGTGTTGCGGAACCGGTTGATCTCGTTGATGTACTTGGCCCGCTTCTCCGGATCGCGGACACCGAGACCCTCGGCTGGGGCGAGCGCCAACACGCCGACCTTGCCCTGGTGGGCGTTCGTGTGGACCTCATAGGCGGCCTGGCCGGCGTCCTCCAGAGCGAAGGACTTCGACAGGGTCGGGTGGATCATCCCCTTGTCGATCAGTCGGTTCGCTTCGAACGCCTCTCGGTAGTTCGCGAAGTGGGAGCCGATGATCCGCTTCAGGTTCATCCACAGGTAGCGGTTGTCGTAGACGTGCTCGAAGCCGCTGGTGGAGGCGCAGGTGACGATGGTGCCGCCTCGGCGCGCGACGAAGACACTGGCCGCGAAGGTCTCG
>JAUPKM010000269.1 GCA_030837445.1 Actinomycetota bacterium | reverse complement strand
TTCGAAGATGACCTGAACAGTATCCACCAGGTGGCCGAGGACGCTCCGATCGTCAAGTACGTGAACCTGCTGATCACTCAGGCGATCAACGACCGCGCCTCGGACATCCATCTGGAACCCACCGAACATGATCTGCGGGTCCGGTTCCGGATCGACGGCGTGCTGCATGAGGTGATGCGGTCGCCGAAGAGTATCCAGTCCGGGGTGGTCAGCCGGCTGAAGATCATGTCGGACATCAACATTGCGGAGCGACGACTTCCGCAAGACGGTCGGCTCAGCGTCAATTCTCAGGGCCAAAAGGTGGACTTGCGGGTCGCCACCCTGCCGACGGTCTGGGGGGAGAAGGTGGTGATGCGGATCCTGGACAAGTCGAGCACCATGTTGGACTTGGCGCAGTTGGGCTTCTCCGAGCACAACTTCAAGCTGTTCGAGGAGAGCTTCAGCAAGCCCTACGGGATGGTGCTCGTGGTGGGACCGACCGGGTCGGGGAAGTCCACCACTCTGTACGCGACCCTGAACCGACTGAACAACGTCGACGTCAACATCATCACCGTCGAGGACCCGGTCGAGTATCGGCTGAACGGCATCAATCAGGTGCAGACCAATAACAAGGCTGGACTGACCTTCGCCTCCGCATTGCGCAGCATCCTGCGGTCCGACCCGGACATTGTGCTGATCGGCGAGATTCGGGACCACGAGACTGCCCAGATTGCAGTCGAGTCGGCCCTGACCGGCCACTTGGTGCTGACGACGTTGCACACCAACGACGCCCCCAGCGCGGTGACCAGACTCGTGGAGATGGGGATCGAACCGTTTCTGGTGGGAACCGCGTTGGACTCGGTGATGGCGCAGCGGCTGGTGCGCAAACTGTGCACCAAGTGTCGTGAGCCATACGAGCCGACCCCGGAGATCCTGCTTGCCGCGCACTTCCCGTGGGATCCCAACGATCCGATCCCCACCCTCTATCACGCGATCGGCTGCTCAAGTTGCTCCAGGACGGGCTATCACGGTCGGTTGGCGCTGCAGGAACTCATGCCGGTCTCGCCCGAGGTTGAGCGGCTCGCCTCGGAGCGGGCATCCTCATCGACGATCGAGGCGGCCGCTCAGGCAGCTGGCATGATCCCGCTCCGCGTCGACGGTATGTACAAGGCGCTCGCGGGTCATACCAGCCTTGAGGAGGTCCTGCGGGTGGTGATCTGACCGAATCCGGACGGCAGGTCGTGCCTGCTGGCCGCGCCTTGGTCGCTCAGGCCAGCGCTGCCTCGTCCACCTCACCGGGCATCTGCCACGGAATTGAGGTGCCCCGGATCGGCGCTGCGGCCTTGCTGGTGAGCGCCCCGCGGTCGGCGACGACAATGTTTCGGCCGCCGGTCTTGCCCGCGTACATCAACCTGTCTGCGCGGTCGAGGGCGTCTTCGGCGCTGTCCGCGGCGGTCACCACGGTGGCCCCGATCGAGACCGTCACTCTGACCTGATCGTCGCCCTTCTGGATCCACGAGTTCTCCACCAGCATCCGGACCCGCTCGGCGGTTCGCTCGACGATCTGCCGGTCGGCCCCGGGCAGCAGCGCGACCAACTCCTCGCCGCCCCAGCGCACGGGGACATCACCCCGATTCAAACCGTTGGCCAGAGACTGCGCGACCATCCGCAGCACTTCGTCGCCCACCCGGTGGCCGAACGTGTCGTTGACGGATTTGAAGTGGTCCACGTCCAGGAACAGCAAACCCAAGGTGGTGGTCTCCTCCTGCACGGCCTTCAGCAGGGAGTCCAAGTGGATTTCGCCGAACCGGCGGGGCGGCAGACCCGTCACCGGGTCGAGTGCGCCGTTCGTGTCCGACACCCGAAGATCGGCGAAGGCATTTTCGATTCTCGTCGTGAACACCTCCACCGAGCCGGAGATTTCGCCGGTCTCGTCCCGGAGGGCCTGACCTCGCACCGTCACCGGCACCCGGTGGCCGTCCTTGTGGTGCAGGTAGACCTTGGCCGAGCGAGCCTGGCCATCGCGCATCACCGCAGCTAGCGGACAGCCATGCAGGCAGAGCTGGGTACCGGCATCGTTGACGTGGCGCAGGATCCCCTCCGAACAACTGTGGTCAAGGACCTCCTCGGCTGAGTAGCCGGTTATGTGCTCGGCGCCGCCATTCCAGTAGGTGATTCGCCGGTCACGGTCGACGAAGTACACCCCGTCGGCTATCTGGTCGAGCAGGTCCACGTAAAAGTCCTTGTCCACTGCCCACCTCCGGTTCCCCGCGCCGAACTCGACGCCGATGGCTGACGTACCAACTAAATCGTACGCGCCCGGGCGCCTTGCGGGCCCGACAGGCGTAGCTTCTCCGACATGAAGGCCGCCCACCGTCACCGGTACAGGCCCGAGGCGCCGGGATTCGTGGTGCTTCGGCGTTACCAGCGCCGGTGGTTGCGGGGGGACATCGTCGCCGGCTGCACGGTCGCCGCCTATCTGGTTCCGCAAGTGATGGCCTACGCGACCATCGCCGGGCTGCCGCCGGTGGTCGGACTGTGGACGATGATTCCCTGTCTGGCGCTCTACGCCCTGCTCGGCTCCTCTCGGCAGATGTCGATCGGCCCCGAGTCGACTACGGCGTTGATGACGACCGCGGCGGTGGCCCCGCTGGCGGGCGGGGATCCACTTCGGTATGCCGTGCTGGCTGCCACCTTGGCGGTTCTGGTCGGCGTGTTCGGATTCCTGTGTTGGGTGATCCGACTCGGATTCATCGCCGATCTGCTGTCTCGTCCGGTGTTGGTCGGCTACATGGCCGGCGTGGCCGTGTTGATGATCGTCGGCCAGCTGTCGAATCTGACCGGCGTGCCGGTGACCGGGGTCGGTGTCGTCGGGGAGGTGTCGTCGTTCGTTGCGGACCTGGCGCGGTTCGATCTCCCGACGCTGATCATGGGTGGCCTGTCGTTGGCGTTTCTATTCGTGGTGTCCTGGCGCTGGCCGAAGATTCCAGCGCCGCTGCTGGCAGTCCTACTTGGCACCGCGGCGGTGATGATCTTCAACCTGGAGTCGCTCGGGATCGAGGTGGTGGGGCCGTTCACCCGGGAGGTGCCCCGCCACGGTCTGCCGAGCCTTGAAGATCTGGGGCTGTTGGCGCTGCCGGCGATCGGTGTATTGCTGGTGGGCTACACGGATTTCATCCTGACCGCGCGGGCCTTCGCCACCCGTGAGAGTGGCAGCGTCGATGCCAACCAGGAACTGTTCGCCCTGGGCGGGGCGAACATCGCGGCCGGACTACTGGGCGGCTTCCCGGTCAGCAGCAGCGGGAGTCGCACCGCCCTGGCAATCACCGCCGGCGCGCGGACGCAGCTGTATTCGCTCGTCGCGATGGTCTGGACGCTGGCCGTCATCCTCTTTCTGGGTCCGTTGTTGGCACGGTTCCCGACCGTCGTACTCGGCGCCATCGTCCTGTTCGCCGCCACCAAGTTGGTGGACTTGCCCGGTTTCATCCGGCTCTGGCAGTTCCGCAAGACGGAGTTCCTACTGGCGGTGGTGGCCTTCGCCGGGGTGCTGGTGTTGGGCATCCTGAACGGGGTACTGATTGCTGTCGCGTTGTCGGTGGCGGAGATGCTGCAGCGGGTCGCCCGCCCGCACGACGCGGTGATGGGGTTCGTTCCGGGACTGGCGGGGATGCATGACATAGACGACTATTCCGGCGCCGAAACCGTCCCCGGGTTGGTGGTCTACCGCTACGACTCCCCGCTCTTCTTCGCCAACGCGGAGGACTTCCGCGAGAAGGCGCTGCAGACCGTCGATGACAGTTCGGATCCAGTCAACTGGCTGCTGCTGAACATGGAGGCGAATGTGGAGGTGGACATCACGGCAATGTATGCCCTTGACAATCTCCGCGCGGACCTCGAGAGCCGCGGTGTGGTGTTGGCGCTGACCCGGGTCAAGCATGATCTGCGAATCCCGCTCGCCGCGTTCGGTCTGGTGGATTCGATCGGGGCGGATCGGATCTTCCCGACGCTGCCGGTCGCGGTCGGGGCCTACCGGGACTGGTGTGACACTCACCAATCCGGCTAGCCGCCTCCGTTCCATGGCCGAGCCACCTCAAGTCGGTTACGCTGCGAGTCGATGCCTATCCAAAAGCCAATTCAGGCGATGGACGGCCGTGAGGAGCATCGTGACAAACTCCGGGTGGACCGACTCCGGGTGGAACGAGACGGCTAGATATGAGCCCGGCAACGGAGCCAATCCCATGTCGGCCCCGCCCATGTCGGCCCCACCGATGGACGCCCCCGCCTGGGCCGGCGGCGCGCCGCCACCGGGGCAGGTGGGCCCGGACCAGGGACAACTCCCCGGCATGATGCGTGGCCCCGCCATGGGGGAGGGTCAGCGAGGAACCGAGCAGGCGTCGCAGGCCGGCGACATGAATCTGGCCGAGGTGTTGCAGGAGATGCTCTCCTACAACGCCTCGGATCTGCACCTGACTGCGAACGCACCACCGACCATCCGCGTCAACGGTGACCTACAGCCCCTTCCTAACCGGGAGCCGCTCACCGGTGAGGTGGTGCAGCGAGTCCTCTACGCGATGATGACCCAGATCCAGCGGGAGCATTTCGAAGAGGATCTGGAATTGGACTTGAGCTACTCGCTGCCCGGGTTGGCGCGATTCCGCGTCAACGTCTACCGCCAACGGGAACACATAGGTGCGGCGTTCCGCGTCATTCCGTTCGAGATCAAACCGCTGCAAGAACTGGGAATCCCCGCGGTCGTCTCCAACTTCGCCTCCTTGCCGCGAGGCTTCGTGCTGGTCACCGGACCTACCGGGTCGGGTAAGTCCACGACTCTGGCGTCACTGATCGACCTGGCGAATCGGACCCGTCGGGACCACATCATGACGGTTGAGGACCCCATTGAATTCCTGCACGAACACAAGCAGTGCCTCGTCAACCAGCGGGAGGTGGGGGAGGACACCTTGTCCTTCACCCAGGCGCTGAAACATGTTCTGCGGCAGGACCCAGACATCATCCTGGTGGGGGAGATGCGCGACCTGGAAACCATCTCGGTCGCTCTGACGGCCGCCGAGACCGGCCACCTGGTGTTCGCCACACTGCACACCCAGGACGCTGCCCAGACAATCGACCGGATCATCGACGTCTTCCCGCCACACCAACAACAGCAGATCCGGCAACAGGTCGCCGGCACGTTGCAGGGGGTGGTCTGCCAGACCCTCTGTAAGTCCGCCGATGGCCGTTCGCGGGCGGTGGCGACCGAGGTGATGGTCGCGACCCCGGCGATCCGGAACCTGATCCGCGAAGGCAAGACGCATCAGATCTACTCCGCGATGCAGGCGGGCGCCCAATTCGGGATGCACACGCTTGACCAGCACCTTGCCAATCTGATCAAGACTGGTGTCATCACCTATGAGACCGGCCTCGACAAGTGTCACAATGTCGAGGACTTCACCCGTCTCGCGGGTCGTTAGGAGAGCAGCCATGCCGACCACATTCGAATACGCGGTCCGAGACCGCGCCGGCAAGATCAGTAAGGGGCGCCTCGAGGGCGACTCCAAGACAGTGGTGGTCGAGAAGCTCAAGAGCATGGGCTACGCGCCAGTCTCCGTCTCGGAGGTCAAGAAGGGCGGCGGACTAAACAAGGACCTCAGTTTCGGGCGGAAGAAGCGCGTCAAGCTGAAGGACCTATCGGTCATGTCGCGACAGTTTGCCGTGATGATCAACGCCGGGCTGTCGTTGCTGCGGGCACTGACGATTCTGGAGGAGCAGTCCGAGAACAAGACCCTGGCGGAGGTCTTGGGCAAGGTTCGGACCGAGGTCGCCGGCGGCACCTCGCTCTCCGCGGCGCTGGCCCACCACCCCGACGTCTTCCCGCCGATCATGATCCACATGACCCGCGCCGGTGAAGTGGGCGGCTTCCTGGACAAGGTGTTGGGCCAGCTGGCCGACAACTTCGAGGCAGAGGTCAAACTGCACGCGAAGATCAAGTCCGCGATGACGTACCCGGTCGTCGTCTTCGTGATGGCGATCCTGGCGATGACGGTGATGTTGATCTTCATCGTGCCGGTGTTCGCGTCGATGTTCGCCAGCCTCGGTGGCGAACTGCCGCTGCCGACCCGGGTCCTGGTGTTCCTTTCCGGCGCGCTGAAGATTATTGCGCCGTTCATCATCGTCGGGCTGATTGTGTTCGTCTGGTGGTGGCGTCGCCACAAGAACGATGCCAAGGTGCGTAGCTTCGTCGACCCGTTGAAACTGAAGGCGCCCGTCTTCGGTGGGCTGGTGCAGAAAATTGCCATCTCACGGTTCACCCGCAACCTCGGCACGATGATCCACGCAGGCGTGCCGATTCTGCAGGCACTGGACATCACTGGCCAGACCACCGGCAACGTCGTGATCGAACGGGCTGTGGTGGATGTTCAGGACTCGGTGCGACGCGGTGAACCGCTGGCCCGGCCGCTGCTTGACCATCCCGTTTTCCCGGCGATGGTGGTCCAGATGATGGCCGTCGGTGAGGACACCGGCGCGTTGGACACGATGTTGCACAAGATCTCGGACTTCTACGACGCCGAGGTTGAGTCGACCACGGAAGCGTTGACGTCGATGATCGAGCCGATCATGATCGCCGTGGTCGGCGGGATGATCGGTGCGATGATCATCGCCCTGTACATGCCTATCTTCAAGGTGTTCGACCTGATCAAGTAGACCCCTGCCTACCCTGGAGCAGGAGTGTTTCTTGCGGCGGCAAGTTCGGCTTTCGTCGGATCCCAATAGGTAGCAATTTCGGGAAAGTACGGTTTCAGCACTGCCTGCGCAGACGGCATAGATCCCGACGAGTTTGTCAGGATCGCTGCCACCGCACCCGTGCGGCGGTTGTAAAAGGCAAATGCCTCCCAGCCGATCAACTGCCCTTCGTGGTTGAGCCAGTCGCCACGCACGCCGACACCCAAGCCATATAGCCCAACGGCCGCCGAGAAGTCGCCCAGCGTCACACCAGTGGTGCGCTCGGCAGCCAAGGATGGCGAGAGTAGCGTTGTGCCAAACCCGGAGGCCGCGAACTTGGCCAAGTCCTCGGCCGTGGACGAGATGCCGCCGGCAGTTCCAGCCCACGACCGGTTCCAACCGGTCACATCGGTCTTGGCACCGTAGTTGTATCCGTGCGCGGCAGCATTGAGACCTTCCGCCGCACCGTAATAGCCTGCAGAGCCCGGGGACGGCAACGCCGAAGTTGGGTCTGGATTCAATGTCGTCTGCGTCAAACCCAATTTCGACAAAGTGGCGTTCACCGCAGCAGACGGTGTTCCGCCAGTTCGTTTGGCTAACATTTCGCCGAGAATTATGTAGTTGGTATTGCTGTATCCGGCCGTCCCTATTGGGGCAACGGGGTTGGATTCGAGCGCAATCTTGATCAGGTCGTGGTTGGTGAACGTGTGCGCTGGGTCAGCCCAGACGATGGGGAGGATGCCGCCCTTTTCCACATTCGCGTAGTCGGGAATGCCCGAAGACATGTCTAACAGCCGACGGACAGTGATAGGTGCCAGCGCCGGGAACTCTGCGGCAAGATCGGGTAGCACTGTGGCAACCGTGTCGTCCAAAGACAGGCTGTGCGCGTCAACAAGTTGCAGAACAGCGGCGGCAGTCGCTGTCTTAGTCACCGACCCGATATACATGTGGGTATCAGTCCGCATCGGCGCACCTGCGGTGCTGTCCGTGCCCGCGGCGGCAATGTGGAAGCCTTTGACCGGATCCCACACTCCGATGATGAAACCGGTAGCGCCATCCTGATCTGCACTCAAAGCTGCGCTGGTCGCCGCGTCGAGTGCCTGCGCATCCCGTGCAGACATCGGTGTAGTAGTGACCGCAGGACCAGCCCAATACTCGCCACCGGCGGACACGGACCCGGACCCGGACACGGGCTGGGACGTTGTGGGGCTTGTCCCTGACTGGGCGCAGCCGGCGGTCACCAGCCCCACACTCAGGGCGCCAGACAGGACCAACACTGCTGTTTTTGAACGTAGGGCAATCATCACGGGTCCTCCTGGTTCACCCTACTCGAAGGTTGAACCAGGAGGACCCGTGATGGAACTCCGCAGTCTTCACCGCCCCCATTAGAGGCATCGGTCTGTTACCGTCGCGACTGGCTCGTCAACCTCAAGAGAGCGGCGCTGTGATGGCTGAAAGGTTTAGTGGTTTGTCCCGGCGAGTAGTCCTGATCGTCGTGCCGTGTGCAGTCGCGGTGGGGGTGGTGGGTGCACCACCTTCGGCGCTGGCCGCACCTGTTCCGGCTCCCCGTGAGTCATCGATGCTCGCCCGAACGGGTGCGGGTCCGGACGGGATCGCGGTGGACGACTACGGCAACGTGTACACCGCCAACTCTCGCGCTGACACCGTCACCAAGATCACCCCGTCCGGGAAGTCCTCGACTCTGGGTACCACCGGAGACACGCCGCGCGGGATCGCGGTCGACTCCTTGGGCAACGTCTACACGAGCAACCTGGCAGCCAATTCGGTCACCAAGATCACCCCCGCCGGTGTCTCGACGACGTTGGGATCGACGGGCAGACAGCCCATCGGAATCGCCGTTGATGCCGGCGGCAATGTGTACACCACGAACTACGTCGACGCCACCGTCACCAAGATCAC
>JAUPKM010000268.1 GCA_030837445.1 Actinomycetota bacterium | reverse complement strand
TCATTGCCACGGTGGTCGAGCTGTTCGACGGAAAACCGTTCGTTCCGCCGCCGGCGATCTGGTCGGACCCCGTGCTCTGGCTGGGCGGACCGATCGGGGTGGTCTTTGTGACGGTCGCGGCCTTCGCAGTCCGGGGCCTGGGGGTGCTGCTGTTCTCGTTGCTGACGATCGTCGGGCAGCTGCTGGGCGGGCTCGGCGTGGACCTGGTCGCGCCCGCCAACGCCGGGCAGTCGATCAGTTGGCAGATCTTCGCCGCGGTCGGGCTCTCGATTCTCGCGACCGCGTTGGCGTTCCTCGGTAGCGGCATGAGGCGTCCGAGTCCGGCGCCACACTGACGGTTGCCCGACGCTGCCGTCCGATCTCGAAGGTTCCGCAGTTGGACTACCGTCCGGGGCGCCTCTTTGCTACCTTCCGTGCATGGTCAGTCACCCAAGGCGACTTCGCCGCATATTCCTTGCCCTGCTTACCCTTGTCTTCGCCACCATGTTGTCGGCGGTCGCTGCTCCCGCACAGGCCGCCACGGTCGAGCAGAGCGTCACCTTCTCCTGCCAGAACTCCTCCGGCGGCGGAACGGCTCAAGTCACGGGCACGGTCGGGTTGGTGGTGGGTGCGGATGAAGGCACCGCAAGTATCCCCGCGGGCTGTTTCGGGTCGAACGAGGAAGTCGTCTGGAAGTGCACGGCAGAGCAGGGCTCCTGCCCGATCGGGTCCGCGGCATCTGTCCGGACCGACGGTTCCGGCGGCTTCTACTACGCGAGTCAACTGACCCCTGTCACCGCGACCTGCTACTCGATGGTGGCCCGTGGCACCAGCTCGGGAGCCATCGCATCGAAGACCAAGTGCATCTCGGGAACTGAGGCGGCAGCAATCAACGCCGGGATGGTCACCAATGGCGCCCTGACGACGGGGCTTGCGCTGACCGGCGCAGTCGCCTCAACGCCCTGGTTGCTCGCGGCTGGCGCGGCCCTGGTCGGGGCAGGGGCGCTGTTGGTGACGAGGACGAGGTCCCGCAAGCGCGAGTCCTAGGGGATCCCGCGGCGCAGCGCCGGGCGCACCTGCGAGAATTGCCCGCGTGACAGCGATCCGTCTGGACGGTAATGCGACCGCGGCTGCGGTCAAGTCGGAGTTGGGTGTGAGGGTGGCGGCGCTGGTCGCGGCCGGTCATCGTCCCGGGTTGGGGACGGTACTGGTCGGCGATGATCCGGGCAGCCGCGCCTACGTCGCCGGCAAGCACCGCGATTGCGCCGAGGTGGGGATAGCCAGCATTCGCGTCGACCTGCCCGCGACAGCCAGCCAACAGGAAGTGCTCGACGTCGTGGCCGAGTTGAACGCCGACCCCGACTGCACCGGCTACATCGTGCAACTGCCGCTGCCGGCTGGCCTGGACGCCAATGCGGTACTGGAGCAGATGGACCCCCGATGCGACGCCGATGGATTGCATCCGGTGAACCTTGGGCGACTCGTGTTGGGTAGTCCGGCGCCGTTGCCGTGTACGCCGCGCGGGATCGTGGAACTGCTGAGGCGGTACGACGTTCCGATCGCCGGGTCGGAGGTGGTGGTGATCGGCCGCGGCGTGACGGTCGGTCGTCCGCTCGGGCTGTTGCTGACCCGTCGAAGCGAGAATGCGACCGTGACGCTGTGTCATACCGGCACCCGGGATATCGCCGCCCATACCCGTGCCGCCGACATCGTGGTGGCGGCAGCGGGTGTGCCTGGGCTTGTCACCGCAGACATGGTGAAACCTGGTGCCGCGGTGCTCGATGTCGGGATCACCCGAACGGAGAACGGTCTCGTCGGGGACGTGGCACCGGAGGTCGCCGAGGTGGCGGCCTATCTGGCACCGATGCCGGGCGGTGTTGGTCCGATGACCCGCGCAATGTTGCTGGCCAACGTGGTGGAGGCGGCCGAGCGGATTCTCGCTGAGGAACCGCACGGGTGATGGCGGCGGTGCGGCGGCAGTGGCCGTTGCTGTCGGTGCTGGCCGGAATCGTGCTGGCGATGGTGTTCGTCGCTCTCGACCGGTTCCGGGTCGGGTCGGTGCTGTTGGCGATCTCTGTGCTGGCGGCCTTCTTCCTGCGGCTCGTGCTGTCGGACTCCCGCGCAGGACTGTTGGCCGTGCGACGCCGCTCGATCGATCTCGTTGTGCTGGGTGTGCTCGGTGCGGGGTTGGCAGTGCTGTCGATCTGGGTGCCGCCACCGCAGTGAAGTAGTCCGCTGGCGGTTGGGGGGCGCCGGTGCTGTCGCGGGTGAACGATAGGCTCTGACGCGGATAGAAATTCATGGCTGTGCGGCGACGCCCAACTTCGCCTGCGCGGCCCGACGCGCAGCAGAGGGGTTCGTCAATGACGCAGTCAGGCAAGGTCACCGTCGTCGGAGCCGGTTTCTACGGTTCCACCACCGCGATGAGGCTGGCGGAGTACAACATCTTCGCCGAGGTGGTGCTCACCGACATCGTGGCGGGCAAGGCCGAGGGGCTCGCGCTGGACATGAACCAGTCCCGCCCAGTGGAAGGATTCGAGACCCAGATAGTGGGTGCGACCACGGGAGTCGACGGCTCCGGTTACGAGGCGATCGCGGACTCGGACATCGTGGTGATCACAGCTGGCCTACCACGCAAGCCCGGCATGAGCCGGATGGACCTGATCGAGACCAACGCCCGCATCATGCGGGCGGTCGCCGAGCAGATCGCTCGGCACGCTCCCGACGCCGTCATCGTCAACGTCGCCAACCCGCTGGACGAGATGACCGCGCTCGCGCAGCTGGTCACCGGCTTCCCGCACCAG
>JAUPKM010000267.1 GCA_030837445.1 Actinomycetota bacterium | reverse complement strand
TGATTCAACCTGGTCTGCAGGTTCTTGCGTTCCACGCACCCATGTGATGCCCTGCTTGACGAATTTTTCAATCCATTGCCATCCATGTGCGTTGACGGTTCGCTCGTACAAGAACAAGACGGCGTCGTCGTCGTTCGGATATGTCGAGACGATCCCGTTCCGCCAGCGCGGATCAAGAAGGTCTGTAGCCGACTTTGGGCCGCTACCATCGGTTGCTCGGTTGTTGTAGATGATCGAAAACGCGTCGACAAATATTGCCGTCCAATAGCCATCCGCGTCTTTGAGTGACGGGTGGACTTGCCCAAACCCGGCTGGCTTGTATCTCAGTAACGCACCTTGTTGTCTCCAGCGGTCGAAATCCTGAAGCGTCTGCAGCTGAACAACATCGGCAACCAAGCTGTCGGTTCCCAACTGATAGTCGATTCGGGCGTCATGGAACTTGCTGTAGTCAACGACCATGTCCACCGCAAGGGTCTGCTGCACGAACAGGTGACAGTTTCGGTCACGCGGCCTGATCGGCCGGTGTGGTCATGATTGCTTCGAATTCGATCGGGGTCAACCGGCCGAGGCCGACCTGGCGGCGGCGTCGGTGGTAGGTGCGTTCGATCCAGGTGACGATCGCGATGCGCAGTTCCTCTCGGGTGTCCCACCGCCTGCGGTCCAGGACGTTCTTCTGCAGCAGGGAGAAGAAACTCTCCATGGCGGCGTTGTCCCCGGCTGCACCGACACGGCCCATGGAACCGACCATGTCGTTACGGCCAAGTGCCAGAACGAATCTCCTGCTTCGAAACTGGCTTCCCCTGTCGCTGTGTAGCACGCAGCCGGCAACGTCACTCCGCCGCGCGACCGCATTGGCCAGGGCCTGGGTGGCCAGGCGTGAGGTCATGTGAGAGTCGATGCTGTAGCCGACGATGCGGTTGGAGAACACGTCCTTGATCCCACACAGGTAGAGCTTTCCTTCACCGGTCCGGTGTTCGGTAATGTCGGCCAGCCACAACGTGTTTGGCGCTGGCGCGGTGAAGTCGCGGGTGACGAGATCATCGTGGACCGGGGGCCCGGTCTTGCCGTTCTTGCCGCGCTTCTTCTTACCGAACACGCTCCACCAACGGTTATCCGAGCAGATCCGCCACGCGGTGCGCTCGGCCATCGGCGTCCCGCCATCGCGGGCCTCCTCGACCAAGTAGCGGTAGCCGAACTCCGGATCGTCGCGGTGCGCGTCGAACAGGGCGTTGGCCCGATGCGCCTCCAGATACTCGGCGTCGCCGATCGGATCGGCCAGCCAGCGGTAGTAGGGCTGGCGGGCGAGCTTGAGTACCCGGCACGTCACCACCACGGGAATCCCGTCGGCGGCGAGCTCCTTCACGAGCGGGTAGACCCTTTTCCCGGCAGATTGGCCTGCGACAGATACGCCGCGGCCCGGCGCAGGACCTCGTTCTCCTGCTCCAACAACCGATTCCGGCGCCGCAACTCCCGCAGCTCCACCGAGTCCGTGGTGGACTTGCCGGGTCTGTCGCCGTCGTCGATCGCGGCTTGGCGCATCCACTTCGTCAGGGTCATCGGGTGAATACCGAAGTCGGTGGCGATCTGGTCGATCGTCACCCCGTCCTCACGGTTTCGGGCGACCCGGACAACATCGTCACGGAACTCTCTGGGGTAAGGCCTGGGCACAGCAACATCCTTCCAGCCCGCCCTTCCGGGCAAGCCATCTCAGATGTCACCTGTTCATGCAGCAGACCCCACCGGGTGGTCAGCTTCATCAACGTCGTCGGATGCGGCACCGCCCCGTCCAGGGGAATCCGGCAGAACCGCCGCCAGGTAATCGAATCGGAAACCTCCCGGCACAACGATTCATAGCCCAGCCGGTAACGGAACTTCAGGAACATCAGCCGCAGATAGGTTTCCATCGGCGTTGACGGACGCCCGATCCGCGGATCGAAGAACGCCACGAACGGGGTGAAGAACACCGCGTCGTCCAACAACGCATCGACACGGGCCAACTCGTCGGGCAACGTCAACAACTCCGGCGGAAGGACCGCCTCCCACAGCGACACCTGATCGCCTACAGTGCGAAACACAATGACCTCGAATCCTTCTCACCAAGGGTTCGAGGTCATTGTCCCAGCTCAGCCCGATCCAAGCCGGGAGCCACGCCTGACTTTTTCAGGTCGAAGTAGTTAGACCATCCCAGGGCCTTGGGTTGTCAAGCTGCATCGGCTTTCGGGGTGGTTTGGCGGTGCACCCAGGCTTTGTGTTCGTCCTAGGGACTGCGGGGACGTAGGCAACCGTGCAGGATGCCGACGAGGCGGTTGCCCACGGCGCGTAGCGGTTGGTGGTGCAGGTACCCGGCGGCGCGGTGTTGGTCTTAGAAGGTGCGGGCGCCGGGACTGGTGGTCAGCGGGCAGAAGGCCGACGGGTCAATGGCGTCGTAGAGGCGTCGGTTGCGGACGCGGCGGCCCAGCACGGCGTGGCGGGGGTTCCACGGTGCCTTTAGGCGGCAACGTCAGCCTGGAGCTGCCGGCGTCCTTGAGCGCGAGCGCGAACTGGCTGGCGGTGCCTACCGAGTCCGGCTGACCTGTCTTGTCGGTGGTCTCCATCGCGTTGTTCGCGCCCTTGCCGGCCGGGGCGTCAGCCCAGGCGGTGACCGCTGGGGTCAGCGATAGCAAGGTGGTGGCAGTCAGTGCGGTGATGGCGGACTTCGTCGGCATATCGTGCTTTCCCTCTGCGGTGGACGGCACGTTTCTCAACAAAAAGAGCGGAATGGGTCCTCTCCTTCACGGCCTGGACCTGACCCAGAAACGGCCTGACCTACACACGATGTAACGGTTCAGCTGTACAACAGGTAGACCGCTCGGCTTGCGCGGAACTGGGCGGCCGCCCGGTCCCAATCTGCCAGCAGCGGCGCGAGTCGATCGGCGGTTATCGCCAGGCGCACCCGATCCGATCCGGTCAGGGCGTCGATCGACGGCCCCCAGGCGAAGTCCCCCGGATGCTGTTTGCGGATCGTGTCGATGAGCAGCAGCGCCGTGCGGACCGGTCGGTATGCCTGCCGATCGGTGACGGTTAAGCGGATGGCCGGGATGGTTTGTCCGGGAAATTTGGCGGCGGTGTCGGCGACCGGGACGGTGACGGCCTGGAAGGCGATGCCCGGCAGGCCCTTCGTGTTCATCGTCGCGGCCACCGCCGTTGCATCCAGCCAGGGCGCCCCGATCTGCTCGAAGGGCCGGTCGGTGCCGCGGCCCTCCGAGAGGTTGGTGCCCTCGAAGTAGACCGTGCCGGGGTAGCTTGTCACGGCCGCCAGCGATCGGAGGTTGGGTGACGGGTTCACCCAGGGCAGTCCCGTTTGGTCGAACCACTGCCCGCGGCGCCACCCCTGCGCCGGAACGACGGTCAGATCCACGCCGATCCCCTGCTGCAGGTTGAACAGCGTGGCCAGCTCGCCGACCGTCATACCGTGCCGCGCGGGGATGGGGTACATGCCGATGAACGACGCGAAGGCCGGGTCCAGCAGGGCGCCTTCCACGATGTCGCCGCCGATCGGATTCGGCCGGTCGAGAACGAC
>JAUPKM010000266.1 GCA_030837445.1 Actinomycetota bacterium | reverse complement strand
CTGGCGGCAAGTTCCGCCGAAACATGCCCGACCCGATACCGGTGATCTTGTTGTCGCGCCTTGCTATTGATCGCAAACATCAAGGCTGCGGGCTTGGCGAGAGCCTGCTGCGCGACGCGATTGCACGCAGCGTCGAAGCCGCCGATCAGATCGGTGTCCGAGCGATCCTCGTCCACGCGCTTCATGATGACGCAAAGCGGTTCTATCTTCGCTACCAATTCGAGCCAACACCCACGGACCCGCTCCACCTCATGCTGCTCATCAAAGATGCCAAGGCGAGCGTCGCGGGCTTGGGGTAGCAACCGGGCCGGCGCCTGACTGCCGTCGACCCGGATCTGATTCGGGAGATCGCTTGCAGGTTATCTTCCCTTGTGGCACTCGAAATCTGCGATGCTGCAATGCTGGGCGCTTGACTTGGAGCGGGGCGGCATCGGCAGATCGGGGATCCAACCATGGGTAGGAAGGCGAGCAGCACAGCAGATTCCATTGTCGGCCTCGTCATTGGCGGCTTCATCCTGTGGGCGCTGATCCCGAAGGCGGTGTGGATCGGGTTGGTCGCCGTCGCGGGCATCGCCGTGGCCGTCTGGATCACCCACAAGGCAGTCACCGGCTACCGAAGGGGCAAAGCCGCGGCGGAGAAGCAGGCACAGCTCGATGCCGAGGCCGAGGCGGCTCGGGTCAAGCGGGAAGCAAAGGAGAACGCCCGGAGAGCCAAGCAACAGCGAATCGAGGAACTGGGTGCCAAGAACGCCGCTGTCGTGGAGTCCGCGCAGGCGGCGGTACAGCGCATCGTCGGCTCGGAGGCGGCGGATGCCGGGTGGCTCGGGGACGTCGACTTCACCGCGGACCTCGACGAGATCACCGAGAGCTTCCGCAAGGTTCATGCGCTGCGAAAGGTCGCTGACGAGCTATCCGCGTTGGCCGAGCCTTCCGCTGATGATCACAAGATTCTGGCCGAGGCGCAGGCCGCCGCCGCCGATCTGGAAAATGATGCAGTCGAGCGCGTCAGCCTGATTGAGAAGTGTGCGGCGGAGGCAGGACTCGTCGATGAATCATTGCGGGTGGAACGGGAGGCGGCGCGCACCGCCGAACAACGCGCTCAACTGCACGCCAAGCTGAGCTCGATGCTCTACGGGATCGAGGCGACCCCGGACATGGACGACGTTGACTCGACGGCTGATGCGGTGATGTGCCGGGTGCAGGCGTATCGAGAGATCAAGAGTCAGATCCAGTTGGGGCGTTGACGTTCGATCATCGGCCCAAGCGCGTTGAGCGAACGAATCGAGCGCAGCGAGCACTTCAAGGGAACTCGGCCTGCCATCCGGGCCAAGCCGGGCACGGGTAGGGGCGAAGTCTGGGAAGCTGCAGGAGTGGGGAGCGGTATGAACTTGCGGATCGCACCGGGAGTCCGGCTACAGGCAACAAAGTCGGGAGTTCGCTCGACTGTTGGTCGGAACAGTGCGGGAGCGAAGCGGTCGCGAAGGGTGACGGCTCCGCGCAATGCGGCACCGTCCTCGAAACTGGACAGCTTCCAGTCTGGCCTCGAGGGCATTCAGGCTGGCTTGGAGCTCGCCGCTGGGGTCATGTTGCTTGTGGATCATGCCTCGCAGCGCCGGGGGGCGAAGAGGCTCGCTGCCGACAGCGCGCGAGCTGCCGAGATGCTCACCACCGTTCACCTTGAGCACTTTCCGGTCGCGTCTGCTCCAGTGGCCATGGTGGCTCCGCGCCGGCTGCTGCGACTTGGCAGGGTCAATCTTGATGAACAAGCTCTTCTTGATGCTGATCACGAATTCGAGCAGGAGAGGTGGCAGGCATTGTGCCGGCACGAACCCAGCGAGGTGATCGCCGCTGTCGATGCGGCGCTGACTGACAATGCTTCCCTGTCCGCGTGCATTGATGCCGGTAAGGGCGAGGCCGGACAGTACGTAACGCTGGTTGTGCATTACCCCGGACCTGAAATTGTCACGGGGGTGGTGCAAGTCGGCGCGAAGATCCGACCCCGTACTGAGGCCGAGGTGAGTGCCTTGTACCGACGCGCGGTTGCGTCCACGGTCATTGCGACGGCGAAGGAAGCCCTCGCCTGCGCCCCGGCTGCCGATGAGGCCTACGTCGTGGTTCTTCGCTATGACGTGCGCGGATTCTTGACGAAAGGTCCGCCAAGACTTGACGCGATTTACGCAGGGGCGCTGAACAGGCGCGTTCTCCACATGGACTGGGAGGATCAGGACCCCTACACGGTGATCTTGGCGGCTCGGGCGGCATGTCTCAATGTCGACAGGAAAGGCCGGTTCAAGCCTCTAGGCGACCAGGCTGACGACGACCTGCAGCTGCTCGTTGAGGACATCGCGGCAACGAGCGTGGAGGGTCTGAAAGACCGCTCCGCTCGGCGCAAGTTCACTCGCTCGGAGTCGCGGGAGAAGATGCTGTTGCAGGAGCGCGAGGAGTTTCGGGCCATTTGTGTGTGCCCGGGTTGCGGGGCGATCGCCGCTCACGCGCTGAGGGAGCCAACGCTTGGCGAGCCGGATTGGGCAACAACGATTAGAAGTTGTGCAACCTGCCGTCGTGAATGGGCTCAGTGCTGACGATTGGGGCAATCTCAGCGCCCAGTTCCGGCACCATTGACAAAGAGGCGAACCGGGAGGGTGAACAGTGAGAACATTTTTCGGTGCGGCGCTGCTGGGGGCGACTCTTGCTGCGGGGTTGTTTCTTGCTCCGCTCTCCAGTGCCGACGAGTTCTCCCTCTGTCCCTCCGGCTTGACCGGGGTCGCGACCGAGGACACGAGCTGCGCTTTCGCGGATAACGTTCGTGCCGCCTGGATGGCTAAGCCGGGGGCCGCCGTTGCTGCATTCAGCCCCGTCACTCAGCAGAGCGTCACAATGCAATGCGCACCGGCGGTTACAGACTCCTGGCCCTCCGCGCAGCGTTGCGTTGGTGCCAATTCATCCGGGGTCGGATTGATCGTTTTCATAGCGACCGATACCGCGGGTTCAGGACCTGGAGATCAACCGGCGGTGGTTCCTGTGCAACCTGCTGATTCCGGCCCTTCTGTCGCCGTTGACACTGATTCGCCATACCTCCCAAATCTGGATGGGCCAAACATCGGCTGCACATGGGTCAACGGCTACACAAGGAGTAACGGCACGCGTGTCAGCGGCTACTTCCGATGCTGATCCGAGGCATTCGTCGGAGTGGCGGAATGCAGCGTCGACGAGGCTCGCGTTGGACAACTGCGGGGACCCGATAACCGTTGGCTTCAGTCGATCCTCATTCTGAATTGTATTGTCCGGCATGCACTAATTGATCGCTCTAGACATTCCCCACATTTGGTCTCAATCCGAACCCTGTGTCATATTTCTCACGTCAAGTGGTGGCACGGGGTGGCAAGGACGGGCTGGGGGATTTCCCTCGAGCACGTGGGGGATCAACGGGGGGCTTCATGTGGGCATCGGTGTTTGTGGGCAGGGTCGGGGGCTTGGCGGTTGCCCTGGGCGTCGGCGCCGCGTTGGGCGGGTTGACTGTTGGTGTGGCCGGGGCCTCCCCATCGGAGTCTCCTGATTCGTCGGCTCAGGCCGAGCCGGCTGGGACGTCGCCGACGCGTGAGGGGGATCCCGACCCGGTGTCGCGGTCGCGCGCCGGAAGATCGGCCCTGCCGCAGCATTCAGCACAACGGGCGTCTGTTGTGGCGAAGGGTGCGCGAGGGCCGGTCGCCAGGAGTGACTCCGACCGCGGCCCGGTGCGGGCCCGGGTGGAATCCGATGGGCTGACCCCAGCGCATACCGACAAGACGACACCTCCGACGCCTCGGGTGCTACCCGACATCGTCGGGGATCGCCTCGTTCAATCGGCCGCTTCGTCGACGGCTGAGTTGGTATCTGCGGCAACCGTTTCCATCGGCACCTCTCCAGGGTCATCGGTGGCGGCCGCTGAGGCGCCGATGACGGCGCCGGCGGTTGCAGACGCCGGAACAGTGGAAGCGGTTGACGGGCGCTGGTCTGGGTCGCTTCCGAGTGGTCCTATTGAGTCGGCGGTGTCTTGGGCGATGGTCGCCGCTGCCCGACGGGAAACCGTAAGCCGACCGGCTGTCCACCGCACAACGGCCGGAATGGGGACAGCGGGAACGCTGCTCGACAGTGAGCAGGCCCCAGCAGCCGCCGCAGCAATCGGCAACGGCGACATGGTTCAGGCGCTGACCCCGGCTGCCGCTGACGTCACGGTCGATCCAATCACGGCCATCGTGCAACAAGTCCAAGCGGTGATCAGCGGAATCGTCGAAGCTGTCGCCCAGGTAATCAATCAAGTCGTGACTGTCGTAAACCAGTTCGTGACGGCGATAGTCAACATCTTTGTTCCCGCCGCGCAGCCCAACTCCGCCCCGACGGCGATCAGCCCGAGCGTGGGCAGCCCGGATTTGGTCACCGGTGCTGTCACCGGGACGGTGTCGGCCGTCGACGCCGACGGTGACACCCTCACCTACACGGCTCCGGCGAACACCAGCAAGGGTGGCATCGAAATCGACTCCAACAGTGGGGCGTTCACGTACACCCCGACGGTCGCAGCGCGGGAGAACGCAGCCCAGGCGGGGGCTACCGCCGCTGACAAGACCGACAGCTTCACTGTGTCCGTCTCCGACGGCAAGGGTGGTTCGGTGTCCGTCCCGGTCTCCGTTGCGATCAGCCCAATGGCCAGCGCCCCTACCAATGCGTCTCCCATCGTCGGTGCCCCGACTGTTGGCGCCCCCGATGCGGTCACTGGTGTGGTCACTGGAAAGATCAACGCCAGCGACCCGGACGGCGATTCTCTGACCTATAGCGGCCCCCTCAGCACCAGCAAGGGCAACGTCGCCATCAATCCCGGCACGGGTACCTTCGTCTATACCCCAACAGACACTGCACGGGCAGGTGCCGCCCAGGTTGGTGCCGGTGTCGCTGACAAGTCAGACACCTTCGTCATCACCGTCAGCGACGGCGAGGGCGGCTCGACGACCGCCTCGGTCACGGTGACGATCGCGCCGGCCGTTGCCGCTCCGGGCAACAGGGCACCCGTCGCCGAAGCCCCGACTGTCGGAACTCCTGATCCCGGTACCGGGGTGGTTGTTGGCCGTATCAGTGCCACTGACCCCGACGGTGACACATTGGTTTACGGCGGCTCGACCACGACGAGCAAGGGCTCCGTGATCGTGAGCTCAGACGGGTCGTTCACCTACACCCCGAACGCAACTGCGCGAAGGAACGCTTACCTGCGGGGGGAATCGCCGAACGATGTTACGGACGCCTTCAATGTGACCGTCAGCGACGGAGCCGGGGCCTCGATCTCGGTGCCGGTGGCCGCCGCGATAAGCCCGGCTATCACCGAATATGTCACAGGCGACATCAAACGTGACCCGGTCACGGGCCGCGTCGCTCTGCGGACGGTTTTCCCCGAGAGCACGCCACAGCCAGGCACCGAAACCCCGGGATGGCTGACCTGGCTGGTTGCGACCTCAAGTGCCGGGGCGGATATCGGCACGACCGCAGAAGTCGCATCATGGGACGATTTGTATCTCGTCGGCACTGTGCCGGTCACGAACCCCTACGGCCAATCGGTGAGCATGCCGACCAACTCGGTGTTGCGCAATCCGCAGACGGGCGCGGTGGCGATCCGCACCATATTTGACCAGGCCGAACCAGCGTTCGCCGATATGACCTGGTTGATTGCCACATCGTCGCAGGGCGCACTGAACGTCTCGTCGGCGAGCGTGGATGGCTGGGACATCTTGTTCGTTCCCGGGAATCCGCCGACCATCGTCGGCTACAGCATCAATGATCCCGAGCCCAACGGGGTAGTCACAGGGCGAGTCGACGCCACCGATGCCGGTGGAGACGCATTGACCTACTCCGCGCCAGTGTCCACGGCGAAGGGCTATGTGGTCATCGACGCTGACTCCGGGGCGTTCACGTACGCCCCGATCGCCGCGGCCCGACAAGTCGCTGCCCAGCCCGGCGCGGCTCCTGCAGACCAGTCCGACTCGTTCGTCGTGACGGTCAGCGATGGCTACTTCACTTCCGAAGCGGTCGTCAACGTGGTGATCGATCCAGCCCCCGCTCTCCAAGCAGGTGACATCAGGGCTCAGCCCGGCGGCACGTGGCGTGTGATCTATGCGCCGAATGTGTCTGTGGGCGGCGATTGGGTGGGCGTGAATCCCGCTAATGGCGGTCAGTGGTTCACCGATGCCGAAGTCAGCCGCTGGTTGGACGTGGCGCCGCCGACCGGTGCGGAAACGTCGAGCGGGGGTCCGTATTCGCCCGGTGACATCAAGGTTCCGCCGGGCTCCGTCGCAGGCGCGGTCACCTTCTTCGCGGTCAAGTCTGGGCCGCCATTGAGCAATATCCACAACTGGATGGTGTGCAGCACCGTCAACGCGTGCGGTGGGGTATCCGGCGACGGCACCTACGGCTCGTCCGTTCCGGTGGCGCAATGGGTCGATCTGAGGCTTCCCTTGACCTCGGCGGCCCCATCGAATCTTTGACGGCGAC